>NZ_CP107031.2:600000-877500 GCF_027474845.2 Maribacter aestuarii | reverse complement strand
TGAAAGATTGATTTTAGTGCTACGCCCTCGGTAAATCCCCTTCACCCTTTAAAGGGAGAGCTGATTCACCCATTAAAAAAGTATCCACATGGTAAGCGGCTTGCCGTCCTTCGGAAATCGCCCATACAATCAAAGATTGTCCTCTGCGCTGATCACCAGCTACAAATACCCCGGGAATGTTTGTCTGATAATTATTTTCACTTGCCCTTATATTGGTCCTTTGGTCTGCTTCCAAGTTAAGTTGTTCGGCTACCGTCATTTCCGATCCAGTAAAACCTAGGGCTAATAAGGCCAACTCACATTTCCATTCTTTTTCGGTGCCCTCTATTTCTTTCAATTGTGGTCTTTGTCCAGGCACTTTTACCCATTCTACTTCTGCAGTGACCAATCCCTTTAGATTACCATCTTTATCCCCGATAAATTTCTTAGTAGAAATACTAAAAAAACGTTCAGCACCTTCTTTGTGAGAAGAGCTAGTTCGCAAGCGCATAGGCCAAAATGGCCAAGGCTGGTCTTCAGGCCTAGTAGTAGTCGCCATTGGCATAATCTCAAAATTCGAGACTGATTTTGCACCTTGTCTAAAGGACGTACCGATACAATCCGACCCGGTATCTCCTCCTCCAATGACTACCACATCCTTACCGGTTGCCAATATCTCTTTTTTAAATTCTTTTACACCATCTACACGCCTATTGTTTTGAGGGAGGAAATCCATGGCCTGAACCACACCGTTCAAGTCCGAACCCTCGATAGGAAGTCTTCTTTTCACCGTTGCACCACCACAAAGTACGATAGCATCAAAATCAGCTTTTAGCTCGTTAGCTTTGATGTCCTTTCCTATTTCAACACCGCATTGAAACACTATGCCTTCCGCTTCTAGAACTTTTAATCTTCTATCAATTATATGTTTTTCCATTTTAAAATCCGGAATCCCATAACGAAGGAGACCTCCCGGCTTTTCATCCCTTTCAAAGACCGTGACCGTATGTCCAGCTCTATTCAATTGTTGGGCCGCTGCCAACCCAGCTGGACCGGAACCTACAACTGCTATCCTTTTTCCTGTTCGTTTCTGTGGAGTATTGGCCGTAACCCACCCTTTTTCAAACGCAGTCTCCACAATGTTTTTTTCTATATTTTCAATAGAAACTGGATCTTCATTTATTCCAAGAACACAGGCTTCTTCACAAGGTGCTGGGCAAAGCCTACCTGTAAATTCAGGAAAATTATTGGTTGAGTGCAGAATACTGGCTGCCTTTTCCCATTTTCCCCTGTATACCGCATCGTTAAAATCGGGAATGAGGTTGCCCAAGGGGCACCCACTGTGACAGAATGGTATGCCACAGTCCATACATCTTGCTCCCTGTTCCTTTAAATCTTTTTCTTCTAAGGGTACCGTAAACTCTCTGTAGTGTTTTACACGCTCCTCCACAGGAGCGTAAGCTTCTACTTTTCTATCGAATTCCAAAAATCCCGTTATCTTTCCCATGTTTCGATTTATATTGTTTGTAATTTTTCTTCTTCTAGACGTATCAATGCTTGCCTATATTCCTCCGGTAAAACCTTAATGAATTTAGGTAAAAAGGATTCCCAATTTTCTAAAATCCTTTGTGCTAAAGGACTCTGTGTAGCGTTGTAATGACTCTCAATTAAATCCTTCAGTTGCTTAACGTCATTGTCCTCAGTTACCTCCAAAAGATTTAATCCATCTCCAGTACATCTTTTCTTGAACGTTTTGTTCTGATCTAACACATAAGCGATTCCACCGCTCATTCCAGCACCAAAGTTTCTTCCCACTTCACCTAAAATTACGGCAATACCTCCGGTCATATACTCGCAACCGTGATCGCCAATACCTTCGACAACGGCTTTTGCCCCCGAGTTTCGTACACAGAATCGTTCTCCGGCTTTCCCATTAATGTATGCCCTACCTGCCGTTGCACCATACAGGGTTACATTGCCGGTGATCACGTTTTCTTCCGGAACAAGCGTGGATTTCTCCGGGACCTTTACAACAAGTTTTGCTCCTGAGAGTCCTTTGCCCAGATAATCATTAGTGTTTCCATTAACTATCATTGTGAGGCCTCTGGTTGCAAATGCTCCGAAGCTCTGTCCTGCAGAACCTGTAAAATTCAATCTCAAAGTGTTTATAGGAAGACCTTCGGCTCCGTAAGTTTTTGAAATTTCATTACTAATAATAGCACCTACCGCCCTATCTGTATTATGGATAGGATAATCCAAAGTCAATTTCTCTTTTCTAAACAGTGACGGGTTGGCTTTCGCTATAATATCAAATTCGATGGACTTATCCACGTCATGTTTTTGTCGTTCGGTGTTGTAGAGTTTGGTTCCTTTTGGAACATCTATCTGATGTAGGATAGGAGTCAAGTCTATACCTGCAGCTTTGTAGTGCTCCAGTGCTTTCCTACGGTCTAGTTTTTGAACCTGTCCTACCATTTCATTGATGGTCCTAAAGCCCAATTGGGCCATGATCTCCCTAAGTTCCTGTGCCACGAAATACATATAGTTTACTACATGTTCCGGTTTACCCTCAAACTTTTTACGCAGCTCTGGATTTTGCGTAGCAATACCTACGGGACATGTATTCAAATGACATACACGCATCATAATGCATCCTGAGGCTACCAGTGGAGCTGTGGCAAATCCAAATTCTTCTGCACCTAATAAGCAGGCCACCGCGACGTCCCTACCTGTCTTAAGCTGTCCGTCACATTCCAGTATAATCCTGTTCCTTAAATCATTCAAAACCAAGGTCTGCTGCGCCTCGGCAATCCCCAATTCCCAAGGAAGTCCCGCATGTTTCAGCGATGTTAATGGAGATGCGCCTGTGCCTCCGTCAAACCCAGAGATAAGTACTACATCGGCCTTAGCTTTTGCAACACCGGCTGCGACCGTACCGACACCTACTTCCGAAACTAATTTTACATTTATACGAGCTTTTCTATTGGCTGATTTTAAATCGTAAATTAATTGGGATAAATCTTCGATAGAATAGATATCATGATGGGGTGGGGGTGAAATAAGCCCAACATAAGGTGTAGAGTTTCTCGTTTTCGCTATGGAAGGATTCACTTTAGGGCCTGGTAATTGGCCTCCTTCACCTGGCTTTGCACCCTGTGCCATTTTTATCTGAATCTCCTTGGCATTCGTTAGGTAATTGGAGGTAACCCCAAACCTTCCTGATGCCACTTGTTTAATGGCGCTATTTCTCCAGTCGCCCGTAGCATTCTTATAGAAACGTTCTTCATCTTCACCACCTTCTCCAGAATTGCTCTTACCACCTATACGATTCATGGCGATTGCCAAATTTTCATGGGCTTCCTTACTGATAGAGCCATAGGACATGGCGCCGGTCTTAAATCGTTTAACAATCTCTGTCCATGGTTCTACCTCGTCCAAAGGAATGGGGTCGTAATTAGAAAACTCAAAAAGGCCCCTAATGGTCATCAAACTTTGTGATTGCTCGTTGACCATTTTGGAAAATTCCTTATAGGTGTCCGGCTCATTGTTCCTGACGGATTTTTGGAGCTTTGCGATAGAAATTGGATTGAACATATGTTTTTCACCGTCCCGTCGCCATCTGTATTCACCCCCAATTTCTAAATCGAGAGTAGCTGCAACTGACTTATTACTATAGGTCTTTGAATGGCGTTTGGCAATTTCTTTTTCTATTTGATACAGACCTATCCCTTGTATACGTGTTGGCGTGTTCGGGAAGTATTTGTCCACTACTTTGGTATTGATGCCAATACATTCAAAAAGCTGAGATCCCCGATAAGAGTTAAGCGTAGAGATTCCAATTTTATTCATCACTTTAAGGATTCCCTTGCCTATTGCCTTATTGTAATTTTTTATGGCCTCGTCAAATGAGATTTCGGTAATGTCATGTTCCTCAATTTGTTCGGAAATAATTTCGTTTACCAAATAAGGATTTACGGCACTGGCACCAAAACCAAATAACAAAGCAAAATGATGTACTTCCCTTGGTTCCGCAGATTCTATGATAATACTAGAATTGGAACGTTTTCCTAGTTTCTGTAAGCCACTGTTGACAAAAGAACAGGCTAATAAGGCTGGTATAGGGGCATTTTTCTCATTAATATTTCTATCCGACAATATGATGATATTGGTGCCATCGTCCACCGCTTGTGATGCTTGGTCCAATACAGATTGAAGGGCGTCCTCCAGACCATTATGACCTTGTTCAATGGGATAAAGAATGGGAATAGAAACAACCTTATAGTCTGGGCTGACATCATAGTTTTTGATTTTATCCAAATCCTCTTTAGAAATAACAGGGTTTTGGATTTTTAATTTTCTACAGTGCAGTTCTGAAAATTCAAATATATTATGGTCGCTACCCAGCGTAAGACTAATGTCCGTTATCAATTCCTCTCGTATGCCATCTAACGGTGGGTTGGTTACCTGTGCGAATAGTTGTTTGAAATAGTTATAGATAAGTTGTGGTCTTTCCGATAATACGGCGATGGGAGTATCCGAACCCATGGATCCTATGGGTTCTTTAGCTGTTTTGCCCATAGGTAAAATTATGGTGTTGATATCCTCAAGGGTATATCCGAAAACAGACTTTCTTTTTTCCAAGGTCTCCTCGCCTATAAACAGGGGACAATCATTGTACGGAATGTCCTTTAAGTGGACCAGGTTATTCTGAAGCCATTTTTTATAGGGATGTTTTTTGGCAATATTTTCCTTTATTTCCTCATCATTAACAATTCTTCCTTCTTCCATGTTCACCAAGAACATTTTTCCAGGTTCTAGCCTTCCATGAAATTCTACATTTTCCGGTGCAATTTCGACCACTCCAGTTTCCGAAGACATCACAACATAGTCATCCTTGGTCACAGAATATCTTGACGGTCGTAATCCGTTTCTATCCAGTACGGCGCCAATATAATTTCCATCAGTAAAAGGAATAGAGGCAGGTCCGTCCCAAGGTTCCATCATACAGGAATGGTATTCATAGAACGCTTTTTTGGTCTCGGACATTTCCTCATTTTTTTCCCAGGCCTCGGGTACCAGTATCATCATGACTTCGGGCAGTGAGCGTCCGGTCATTAGGAGTAGCTCCACTACCATATCCATAGTGGCAGAATCCGATTTCCCCCTCAAAATGATTGGTAGGATATTCTTTATTTCAGGACCAAAAAGGTCACTTTCCAGTAACTCCTCCCGAGAAAACATTCTAGAGACGTTCCCTCTCAAGGTATTAATCTCACCGTTATGGCACATGTACCTGAAAGGTTGGGCCAAATCCCATGTGGGAAAAGTGTTGGTAGAGAATCGCTGATGTACCAACGCTAATCTGGTAACCACCCTGGAATCCATCAAATCAGAATAGTACAAACTAATGTCCAATGGCATCAACAATCCCTTAAAAATGATAATTTTCGTAGAAAGGCTGGGGACGTAAAAAAACTTGTGTTCCGACAGTTTGGAATTAATGATAGTATTCTCCGTAACCTTTCTAGCTATATACAACTTGAGATTAAATTCGAAATAAGTCTGTTCTTCGGTTTCCTTAGCAATGAACAGCTGTTTTACAAATGGCTCAGTTTCAGTAGCAATTCTGCCAGGCACGGAACGATTAACAGGTACATCTCTCCAGCCAAGAAGCTTCAATCCTTGTTTCTCTATATTTTCCTCAAAAACGGAAATACAAAAATTTCGTTGATTTTCTTTCCGAGGGAAGAATATGTTACCTACCGCATACTGACCCGGCTCAGGTAAATTAAAATCACATACCGCTTGAAAAAAATCATGGGGAATATCGATAAGAATACCAGCACCGTCACCTGTCTTACCATCTGCACTTACCGCACCCCTATGTTCCAACCGTGCTAAAATTTCTAAAGCCTTATGGATGATATCATTCGATTTTTTACCTTTCAAACTACATATAAACCCGGCGCCACAATTATCATGTTCAAATTCGGGCAGATATAATCCTTGTTTTTTCAATTTCATAATTTACGGTATTTACTCAAAAATATCATTTTTAATGAATAATATTCATTGATAAATCATTTTATCAATAAATTATTCAACGTTTTCAAATAATTCTTAAAAAATATTGAATATGATATTTTTAGTATGCTCAATTTATCGGATTGATAAAATTAGAACATAAAAAGACATCCCTCTGCCCAGATAGAGGGGTAATCTTGCTAAAGTTTAAGTTATCACAAAAATCCTGTTAAATATTAAGGGGGTAACAAGCTTATTGGTGCTTTATCTTGATGGATTCCAAAATAATTGGGGGTATATGTTATAAAATCCAGTATTAGGATTTCAGAATACTTCTGGAAATTACTATTTTCTGAATCTCCGAAGTGCCTTCGTAAATTTGGGTAATCTTTGCATCACGCATTAAACGTTCCACATGATAGTCTTTTACAAAACCGTTTCCACCGTGTATTTGAACAGCCTCTACCGTGGTTTCCATGGCTATTTGAGAAGCATACAATTTGGCCATGGCCCCAGATAGGTCATAATCTTTGTCATTGTCCTTGTCCCATGCGGCTTGATAGACTAAATGCCTAGCGGCCTGAATCTGGGTATGCATATCAGCTAATTTGAAGGCAATAGCTTGGTGGTTGCTAATCTCAGTTCCGAATGCCTTTCGTTCTTTGGAATATTTCAGCGCCAATTCGTAGGCTCCGGCGGCAATACCCAAGGCCTGAGCGGCGATACCAATTCTACCTCCCGCAAGTGTCTTCATTGCGAATTTGAATCCAAAACCATCTTCTCCGATCCTATTTTCCTTTGGAACCTTAACATCATTAAAAACTAAGGAATGGGTGTCGCTACCCCTAATTCCTAATTTATTTTCTTTTGGCCCGATTTCAAATCCTTCGGCTCCCTTTTCAACAATTAGTGCATTAATTCCCCGATGTTTTTTTCTTTATCGGTCTGCGCGATAACCAAATAGATTTCGGCAGAACTACCGTTGGTAATCCAATTTTTCGTTCCGTTGAGAATATAGTGATCTCCTTTATCGATTGCAGTCGTTTTTTGTGACGTGGCGTCACTTCCCGCTTCTGGTTCCGATAGACAGAAAGCACCGATTGCTTCACCAGTGGTCAGCCTTGTAAGATACTTCTCTTTTTGGGCAGCTGTACCAAATGTTTCCAATCCCCAGCAAACGAGTGAATTGTTCACGGATACAATTACTGATGACGAGGCATCTATCTTTGACAATTCCTCCATTACCAAAACATAGGACAAGGTATCAAGTCCACTTCCGCCATATTTGGGATCTACCATCATTCCAAGAAAACCTAGTTCACCCATTTTTTTAACCTCTTCTTTTGGAAACTCTTGTTTTTCATCCCTTTCAATGACTCCAGGCAACAGTTCGTTTTGGGCAAAATCTTTTGCGGCTTGTTGGATTAATTCTTGCTCTTCGCTTAAGGAAAAATTCATGATATGTAGACTTATTATTATTAGCGCAAATATACGGTTATCCATCCTATTTTCTCTATAGGGGCGGCGGTTGGGTCTCATAATTATTTGTTAGTTTTTAACAGTCCAAATATAGAAACACAAATAATTTACACACCGTGATTTTGAGTAAAGGGGAGTTTTTAAAATTAATTTTTTAAGTCTAAAACCATGAGTTTCAAATATCTCCGGTTAAATATTGTCAAGATCATGAAAACAAAGACAAATTTAATATCTTTAAACACTTTCAATTGAAAAATTGAATACACTTTTTTGAAAGTGTAAGTGGAAAATTAAGCATAAAACCAACTGAATATGGAAACCATAATTATCATAGTATTTTTGGCAGGCTATCTGGCAATTACATTAGAGCATAACCTTAAAATAGATAAACTAATTCCTGCGCTAGCAATGATGGCTATACTTTGGGCAATCATAGCGCTGAACCATATGTCTGTTTTTGAGGTAAATGCAGAACTAAGAGAGCTGGAACCTTCGCATATTGATGAAATTCTATTGCATCATCTTGGAAAAACAGCGGAGATTCTGGTGTTCCTTATTGGAGCTATGACCATCGTTGAGATAATAGATTATTTTGACGGTTTCGCTACTATAAAAGGATATATACGTACCAGGAGTAAAAAGAAATTACTTTGGTTGTTCTCAATTTTGGCTTTCATATTATCTGCCATTATAGACAACCTTACGGCGACCATAGTTTTAATAACCATACTACAAAAGGTAATCAGTGACCGTAACACACGGCTTTGGTTTGCGGGTATGATAATTATTGCCGCCAATGCCGGTGGAGCGTGGTCACCCATTGGTGATGTTACCACGACCATGTTATGGATAGCAAACAAGGTTACGGCAGGCCAGTTGGTAATACATGTACTTATACCTTCCATCGTATGTATGGTAATTCCGGTTTTGGTTGCTGGAAATTATAAAGCATTTAAAGGTGTAATAGATGGCGACTTCGCAGCAGAGGAACCTAAATCCAAGTATGGATCTATAATGCTATATCTTGGGTTAGGATCAATCGTATTTGTACCGTTCTTTAAAACCATTACGCATTTACCACCCTATGTTGGTATGATGTTGTCACTTGCCGTTGTAGCTACTTTTGCAGAGATATATAGTAATAAAAAGTTTAGCATATCTACTATTGATGGAGGTGAACATGAAGCCGGAGGACATCACAGTCCCGTTCACAATTCCCTGTCCAAAATAGAATTACCAAGTATTTTGTTTTTCTTGGGAATATTATTGGCAGTTGCGGCTTTGGAATCTTTGGGGCTACTTTTCCATTATGCGGCAAGTCTGAACGAAGCCATTCCCAATACCGATATCGTAGTGATGTTATTTGGTGTAGGCTCTGCCGTAATTGATAATGTGCCTTTGGTAGCTGCTAGTATGGGAATGTTTGGGGAATCCTTGGATAGCCCGTTGTGGCATTTTATTGCGTATTCGGCCGGTACCGGCGGTAGTATGTTGATCATTGGCTCGGCTGCCGGCGTCGTCGCCATGGGTATGGAAAAAATAGACTTCTTCTGGTATCTGAAAAAAATTGCATGGTTGGCTTTCATCGGATTTATTAGCGGTGCGGGTGTTTTTATTTTATTAAGAGATTTTGTGCTTCACGGATAATTTAATCGATTAAATACCGTTATTAAGGCAAATTTGATAATCAAGAACATTATGTTATTATTTCAGGATTCTGCTACGGAAGAAATGCTTTCCGAGGAAAAAACCCTTTCCGTAATGGATTTGGTCTTCAATGGGGGGACAGGAAGTGTGGTGATTATCACTGTGCTTTTTTTGATGCTTGGTGTAGCCCTTTATATTTATTTTGAGCGACTTTTAGCCGTGAATGCGGCCTCCAAAATCGACAAGAACTTCATGAATCAGATTCGGGACCATGTGACTACGGGAAAACTGGAAGCAGCAAAAATTTTATGTGCACAAACAGATTCCCCAGTGGCGAGGCTTACTGAAAAGGGAATTTCTCGAATAGGAAAGCCCCTGGATGACATCAACACAGCCATTGAAAATGCGGGGACGTTAGAGGTTTATAAATTGGAGAAGAACGTGAGTGTCTTAGCTACAGTGGCGGGTGCCGCCCCTATGATCGGTTTCCTTGGTACCGTAATTGGTATGATTTTAGCTTTTCACGAAATGGCCAGTAGTGGCGGTCAAGCAGAAATGGGTTCGTTAGCATCCGGTATTTATACGGCGATGACTACGACCGTTGCAGGATTAATTGTAGGTATCATAGCTTATATGGGCTATAACCATCTTGTAAACAGAACGGATAAGGTGGTACACAAAATGGAAGCCAATGCCGTAGAATTCTTGGATTTATTGAATGAACCACTTTAATATTTCGCCATGAAATTAAAAGGAAGAAATAAGGTAAGTCCAGACTTTAGTATGTCTTCCATGACGGATATCGTTTTCCTATTATTGATATTTTTCATGTTGACGGCCAATTCACCTAATGCATTGGATTTGTTATTGCCTAAAGCAAAAGGTAAGTCAACGAATACACAGAACGTATCGGTTAGTATAGACAAGAACTTACAGTATTTTGTGAATAACGAGAGAATTAACGGAGAATACATTGAAATTGAATTAAAAAAAGCACTTGAAGGTCAAGAAAAACCTACTATTATCCTAAGGGCAGAGGAAAGCGTAGCCATTAAAGAAGCGGTTAACGTTATGGATATTGCCAACAGGAATAATTATAAGGTCATTTTGGCGGTGCGGCCCAATTAGATGGCATTTTTAGATACGAGACACAAGAAAAAATCATTTACACTTACCACGTTGCTGTTAAGTGTTTTGTTGTTGCTGCTATTTTACATTGGTCTCACTTATATGGATCCACCCATAGAAAATGGTATTTCGGTTAATTTTGGAACTACCGATTTCGGTAGTGGTCAAGTACAGCCAAAAGAAAAGATTATTTCCGAACCTTTGGATACTCCACCCGTGGAGCCCGTTAAACAAGAAGTCCAAGAGGAAGTTGTTGAAGAGGAAGAAATTGAAGAAGTTCCAGAAGAATCTGTGGCTAAAGAAGCTCCATCTGAAAAGCTATTGACGAAGGAGAGCGAAGAGGCTTTAAAAATTAAACAGGCAACTGAGGCTAAAAAACGCGACGAGGATGCTGCAAAAGAAGCTCAGAAGCGAAAAGAAGACGCCTTAAAGGCAGAAAAGGCCAAGGCGGCCAAAATAGCACAGCAGAAAAAAGATGCTGAAGAACAGGCCATAAGGGAGCAAGCGGCCAAAAAGAAAAAGCTGGATGAAATGATGGGGGGGTTGAATAAATCCGATGGAACGGCTTCTGGCAGTGAAGGAGATGATGACAAGGCCGGAGATAAAGGACAACCAGACGGAGATCCTTATGCCACAAGCTATTACGGTAGTCCAGGTTCTGGAAGTGGAACTGGAGGATACGGCTTAAACGGTAGGTCTCTAGTGAATAAGGGAAAAGTTCCCCAAGAATGTAATGAGTCCGGTAGAGTAGTGGTAAAAATTGTTGTTGATCGAAACGGTAAAGTCATAAGTGCAACGCCGGGAGTGCGGGGGACCACTAATAATAACCCATGTTTACTGGAACCTGCCAGGAAAACTGCGTTTATGCATAAATGGAATTTAGATTCCAAAGCACCAAGCGAACAGACCGGTTTTGTGGTCGTGAATTTTAAATTGGGAGAGTGACCTATAAGGAGACCTTGAAATGGATGTTTGCCCAACTTCCTATGTACCAACTCAAAGGTAATTCCGCGTATCATGCCAAATTGGATGGCATCATTAAATTCGCCGAACATCTAAAGAATCCTCAAAATAGCTTTAGAAGCATTCATGTTGCCGGAACCAACGGAAAAGGTTCTAGTAGCCACATGCTTGCCTCAATTCTGCAGGAGGCCGGTTATAAGGTTGGATTATATACATCCCCGCATCTAAAAGATTTTAGGGAGCGTATTCGCATAAATGGTAAAAAGGCCGATAAACAATTTGTAGTTGATTTTATAGCTGAACACCAAACCTTTTTGAACTTGCATAAGTTGTCTTTTTTTGAAATGACGGTTGGCATGGCATTCAGTTATTTCGCTGCTAAAGATGTAGATATTGCAATCATTGAAGTAGGTTTAGGAGGGCGGTTGGACTCTACAAACATCATTACACCAGAGGTGTGTTTGATTACTAACATAGGATTTGACCATATGGATATGTTGGGTACTACCTTACCTGAAATTGCAATGGAGAAAGCGGGGATAATAAAACCTGGGATTCCTGTGGTCATTAGTGAGACACAGGATGAGATTAAAACAGTATTTGAGGCAATCGCAAATAAAAATAAATCTTCCTTAGTTTTTGCCGATACTGCAATTAACGAACATTTTGAAACATCCCTTCTGGGAAGTTATCAGCGAAAGAATATAACCGGAGTTCTTGCTGTAATTGGATTGCTTTCGGGATTTGAAATCTCGAGTTCCCATATAAAAGAAGGCCTTTTGAATGTTGTACACAATACTGGGCTTCAGGGACGCTGGCAAGTTTTGGCTGAATCGCCTAAGATTATCTGTGATACGGCACATAATCGAGAAGGTTTAACATTGGTGCTGGAACAATTGAAAAATGAAGTTTATGGAGAACTACATATTGTTCTGGGTTTTGTAAAGGATAAAAAGCTAGATACCATCCTCCCACTTTTTCCTAGAAAAGCACATTATTATTTTTGTAAACCCAATCTTCCTAGGGGTTTGGATGAAAATATATTGTTGAAGGAAGCGAATTTAATTGGTTTAAATGGTAAAAGCTATTCTAGTGTAAATAAGGCATACCAGGCGGCTAAATGTTCTGCTGAAGAAGAGGATTTGATTTTTATCGGCGGCAGTAATTTTGTAGTGGCAGAGGTCGTCTAATTTTTTGTCATTTTTTCTTTTGGACTAAATAAAACTATTCTATATTTGCATCCCTTTTAGGGCTCTTAGCTCAGTTGGTTCAGAGCACCTGCCTTACAAGCAGGGGGTCACTGGTTCGAATCCAGTAGGGCCCACATAAATGAAAAAATCCACATCTTATGATGTGGATTTTTATTTTTTAGCTCCTTAATTAAACCGCCTAAGGGCCAATATTTTATCTTTATTTTTCATTGAGTTTGGCAATAATAGTTTCCGAATAAATCCCTAACTTCATGAGGTAATTTATTATTAAAAAATGAAAGATACCAGTGCGGAGACTAAAGATGGTACCAGGAAAAAATCAGGTCCAGCAAATTTCTCAAGAAGAGATTTCATAACCAAAACAACAATGGCTTTAGGACTTTTCTCTATAGTTCCTAGACATGTTTTGGGTAAAGGCTTTGTGCCTCCGAGTGATAAGATAGGTCTTGGCTTTATAGGTCTTGGAAAACAAGGAGGTATTTTGGCAAATAAATTTATGACCAATTCCCAGGCTCAAATAGTGGCCGGCAGTGATGTATGGATTCCTAAGATGGAAGCTTTCAAAAGTATTGTACAAAACTTATATGCTGAAAAACGCAACAAAACTAAATTTGAGGGCATAACAACTTTTTTAAATTATGAAGAACTACTAGAGCAAAAAAATATTGATGCGGTTGTAATTGCTACACCAGATCACTGGCACGCTTTACAATCAATAGACGCCATGAATAATGGTAAGGACGTCTATTGTGAAAAACCAATGACCAATACTATTAAGGAGGGAAGGGCAATGGTCGATGCTACGATCAGGAATGACAAAGTCCTACAGGTGGGGAGTATGCAACGTTCTTGGGAAAAGTTTGCAAAGGCGAAAGAAATCGTTGCATCTGGTAAGCTAGGTGAGATTTCCAGGGTATTCGTGAATGTTGGTGATCCTGCAATAGCTTATAATCTTCCTAAAGAAGAAATACCAAAAGGAATTGATTGGAATCTTTGGTGTGGCCCAGCACCGTTACTAACATATCACCATACTATTGCCCCTGAAGTTGTGGATAAATATCCCGCTTGGAGAGATTTTAAAGAGACTGGTGGTGGCATTCTTTCGGATTGGGGCGCCCATATGTTCGATATTGTCCAGTGGTGTTTGGGTATGGACCGGACCGGACCTACTACCTATATTCCGCCCAATGATAAAAATTTTGTTAGAGGCCTGAAAATATATTATGAGAATGGCATTGAAATGGTACACGAAGATTTTGGAAGGGGATGGGCGGTAAGGTTTATTGGTTCTGAAGGAACTATGGACGTTAGCCGAAGTTTTCTGGAAACAACTCCAATAAATATTTTAATGCCCAATGGAGGAAATTCCACGGAACTCTTCAAGAATCAGGGAAATCATTATGAAAATTGGTTATCTGCGATAAAAACGAGGACAAGTCCGATATGTGATGTTGAAACAGGTCATAGATCAGCAACTATTTGTAATGTCGCTAATATAGCTTATGAATTAGGAACAACCCTGAACTGGGATCCTAAAAAGGAAAAGTTCAAAGGTAATTCTGAGGCGAATAAGCTTCGCAAAAGAAAAAACAGAAATTACGCTTTATAACTTGGGCATAATTAAAAGATGATTTCTAAATGAGGATGTTCTTCATTGAACAAGCCAGTTTTTTCTATGTTCAGATTTGTTCTCCACAAGTAAACGCGTTTAAGACTTGGTATCTGGGTTAAATACCCGAGACATTTTTCAGAAACACTAGTCTCATATAGATTGATGGTCTCCAGATGTTCAAGTACGGATAGCGGCTCGATTCCTTCATCGGAAATATCGGTTCGTTCTAGTTGTAGTCTTGTCAGATTTTTGAATTCAGCTACATATTTTAGTCCCCTGTCGGATATATTGCTTTTAGCAAAAGATAGCCAGGTGACATGTTCAGAAATTTCCGATAATGATTGAAGTTTTTCATCACTTAAATCTTTTCCCTCAAATTTAACGTCCAATAAATTATTCGTAAAGCCAAGCCTTTTGATAACAAAGCCCATACTGGATACATCCTTTATTATAGAACTATCTGCCGGCTCAATTTTTACGGTTTCGTACCATGGTTTGGGTGTTGTATCTATACCATATGTTCTTAATAAAAGAGATTTAACGGATTCATCAAGTTTTGCATCCTTAAGGCTTATCGCAAAATCAGCCCCATTGTTTATCCACCAATCAAGAAGTTGTATTTCGGAATAAGTCATGGATTCCCCTACTGGGGGCATAAACTTTGTATTTTTTTGGGATAAGGTAATTCTTTTGAAAATTTCGCTTTCTAGTGTATTTCCAGAAACAAGCACTGGCCCGCTCTCGCCCCCTACCATGAGAGAATCCGGATGTTCCATGTTTAGGCCGCCCCTTTTAACTTCCGCATTATGACAGGCAAAGCATTTTTTCGCAAAGCTTGGTTCAATCAGGTCATGGTAGACCAAAATAGAATCCTTGCCAATTAAATCAATGCGTTGAAGGGTGTCTTCTTTTTGAAATATATTCTTAATGGACCTAGGGGCATACTGCAATAGATAGTCTTGCCCATGAGTTAAATTACCACCTAAGTGACCTTCAAACAGGATTAAGCTCAAAACCAAAACGTTAAAGACGTAGTGAAAAACACCGGAATATTCTGTGGGTTTCTTTTTAAGTAGCCACCCTCCAAAGGATAACAGAACAATTAAAATCCCCAACCAACGATGCCAAAACAAATCGTTCTCAAGGTATAGACCAGTCTCACCCAACCACCAGCCGCATAAAGCCGCAAGAGCCCCACCAATACCGCTTAGTAGCCATGCAAAGGAAATTAAAAAACTTAGTTGTTTTCTTTTCACTATTCTCTCATACCATTCCATAAAAATGGCCAGCAAGAGGAAACCTATGGGTAGATGGACTAAAATAGGATGGAAGCGACCAATAAAATTGGTAAAATCAAAGGCTAAAAATAGAATCATTTTTCCAAATTGGTTTAGATCCTATTGAGTTTGATAGGGTATGTTTTGCCCGACGCCCACTGTGGTACATATAGATTACCATCGTTATCAATAAGGACGTCATGGGGATTTCTAAAGGTTTTTCCATCATATATAGGTTCTTGCAAAACGCCATTGAGATACTGGGGAGCATCACCCCCTGGCAAAGAAACAACTTTGTTGTCGGTATCAAGAACGGCCAGCATGCCATCCCAAGAATCCCAAGTTTTAGTAACGATTACTGCAAAATAAAGATTATCACCATGAATCACGGGCCTACAAATGGAGCATCCGGGCAATGGAACAGTTTCCAAATGCTGTCCATTCAAAGAGAATCTTTTGAACTCTTGACTTGCCCTAGATGTGATTAAAAGCGTTGGGTTAGATTTATCCCTTGTATCTAAAGTAATACCATGACAGCAATTAAATTCATTGGATTTGTTGCCAGTCCCTCCAAAGTGATTCATGTATTCACCATTGGCATTATAATGTATGATGTAGTTCTCCCCATATCCGTCCGCCACATAAAATTCCCCATTTGGCAAGATTGCCGTTTCGGTAGGTTTAAATTGCTCGTCTTCGGTATAACCATCTATTTCTTTGGGTCGGGACAAGGTCATAAGTATTTTACCGTCCAAAGTGGTTTTCCAGACTTTATGAGAATCAGGGTCAGTTATAAAGAGAAATTGATCTTTACCTTCTCCCATTATGGACAGCCCGTGTGCCCCTGGAAATTCTTGCCCCCAAGATTTCAAAACTTTACCGGACTTATCATAAACCAAAATATTGTCATTGTTGGTACCCGTGGTGGTCATTAAGATATGACCATTGCTGTCCATCACCATTTCATGGCAATCGTTAACAGGTGTTTTTGAAGGGTCCTGAACGCCCCATTCCTTATCAACGTTATAGGTGAAATTCCCATGGCCTACTATTGAACTCATATTTTTAGTTGGATTTATAATTCCAAAAGTTTCACTGGGTAAAATAAATCCGGCTGCGGAAGCTACCAGTGTATTTTTAATAAAATGCCTTCTTGTCTTTTTCATAATTTGATGTTTATCTAGGCTAAGATTTCTTTAACCACCTCTCCATGAACATCCGTAAGACGGTACCTTCTTCCTTGAAATTTAAAAGTTAGTCTTTCATGGTCTATACCTAATAAATGCATTACTGTAGCCTGAAAATCGTGAACATGGACAGGACGCTGTGTTATATTAAAACCAAAATCGTCTGTTGCTCCTAGAGTCACCCCACCTTTGATACCTGCTCCGGCCATAAAAATTGTAAAACACTTACCGTGATGATCCCTTCCAAAATTTGTTGCGGTCAATTGCCCCTGAGAGTAATTGGTCCTTCCAAATTCACCACCCCAGATTACTAAAGTATCTTCCAGCATACCTCGCTGTTTTAAATCTTTAATAAGGGCAGCCGTTGCCTGATCTGTATCCTTACATTGTCTGTTTAGGGCATTAGGCAGATTCCCGTGCTGGTCCCAACCTTGATGATAGAGTTGGATGAATTTGACGTCACGTTCCGCTAATCTTCTTGCTAACAAAGCGTTGGCGGCAAATGTGCCCGGTATTTTGCTATCCTCTCCGTACATGTCATAAATGTAATCAGGCTCATCGGCCGTATCCATAATTTCGGGCACAGAGGTTTGCATTCTAAATGCCATTTCGTATTGGGCCATTCTAGCCAATATCTCAGGATCACCTATATCGTTATGATTTAATTGCTCTAATTTTTGAAGATAATCTAATTGCTCTCTTCTTCCTTTAGCATCTACTCCAGGAGGATTAGTCAAATATAAAACGGGATCTTTTCCAGCTCTGAATTGAACCCCTTGGTGTTGAGAAGGAAGGAAACCATTTCCCCACAATCTTGAATATAGTGGTTGTCCACCGGTTTTGCCCTTAGTAACTAGTACCACAAATTCCGGAAGATTTTTGTTGTCCGTTCCCAAACCATAGCTCAACCAAGAACCCATTGATGGTCTTCCCGGTAATTGAGAACCGGTTTGAATAAAGGTAATAGCCGGATCGTGGTTGATAGCTTCAGTGTACATCGATTTTATGAAACAAAGCTCATCAACGATTTTGGAGGTATACGGCATTAAATTGGTCATCCAGGCTCCGCTATCACCATACTGATTGAATTTGGACAACGTGCCCGCTAGAGGAAGGGAAGCCTGCCCCGAAGTCATTCCTGTTAAACGCTGACCTCCATGAACGCTTTCCGGTAAATCTTGACCCTGCATCTTGTTCAGAAGGGGTTTATAATCGAACAAATCCAATTGAGACGGGGCGCCACTCTGGAACAAATAGATTATTCTCTTGGCTTTTGGCGCAAAATGGGGTTGCCCTAAAACACCGCCCGTTCCAAAATCCGTCGGTATTCCCTTAGGAGCATTCCCAAAAATACTCGTTGGATCTATCATTGCACCGAGTGACAACGCACCCATACCCAGTGTGGTTTTGGTTAGAAAATCCCTACGGGTATAATTTTTGTTGTGATTATCGCACATTGCTGTTAGTTTTATCTTTTGGTATAGGCCTCATCATGGTTTAACAGGGTATTAGCAACGATGGTCATGGCCGCTGTTTTTGTTTTATCTAAGGAATTATCGACCAGTTTTTCTCCTACTGACAACAGTTCCGAAACTTCGCTGGGGTTATCTCCAAACCTCCTCTCTTGATGTTCAAAAAGTTCTAGAAGCAAGCCTAATTCTGACTTTTTTGGTTTGCGGGTTAGTGCTAATCTAAACGCAAAGGCAATCTGATCTTCTAAGGTATCACCTCCTTCTTTCTGTGCTCGTTCAGCGAGAATTTTTGAAGCTTCCACAAACTGTTTGTCGTTTAATAACACTAAGGCTTGTAAAGGTGTATTCGTATTTTCTCTGTTTATGGTACATACTTCCCTTGAGGGAGAATCAAATGCTATCATCGCGGGATGTGGTTGTGTTCTACGTATGAAGGTATATAGACTCCTGCGATACAAACTATCTCCTTTAGATTCCTTATATCTCAATAATTCGTGGGAAAAACTAGTTTTCTCTATCCATAAATCGGCTGGTTGATATGGTTTAACGCTTTTGCCTCCTACAATAGGAACCAACAGGCCACTTGCGGCCAAGGCGTTGTCCCGTATCATTTCTGCAGGTAACCTGTACGAGTTACTCCTTGCGAGATAATTATTGCCTGGATCCTTCTGTTTGAGTTCCTCAGGTACAACAGAAGACTGTTTATAGGTGTGTGACATTACCATTGTTTTGAGTAACGCTCTTACATTCCAGTTGCTATCCCTGAAAGAACTCGCGAGCCAATCCAATAGTTCTGGGTGTGTTGGAAGGGAACCCTGGACTCCAAAATCTGTAGGTGTATCCACCAATCCCTTTCCGAACAATAACTGCCAATACCTATTTACAGTCACTCTAGCGGTCAGAGGATTCTCTTTTGAAAAAAGCCATTCGGATAAGCCCAATCTATTTTTTGGAAATTCAGGAGAGAATTCCGGAAGTATAGACGGAGTATTCGCCTTGACTTCATAAGAAGGCTGTTCATAATCACCTCTATTGTATAGGAATGCCTTTCTTTTGTGCGGCATTTCTTCCATGACCATTACTTCCATAACTGGATTCATGGTCTTTAGCCATTGCCCCCTTAAATGTTTAAGTTCTTCTTGTAGGTCTTTAATTTCATTGGATTGTTGTACCCAAAATGATTTGTCTACAGGTAAATTCTCATTACTATCGTCTAAAATTCCTAGCCTTTTTATCTCTTGAGGGGATAAGGTCCTCTGATAAATTCTGATTTCATCAATCTTTCCTAAAAAATTTCCATTTTCTCCCGTAAAACCTCTATAACTTTTTGCTACCCTGACCGGGGCGTCAAAAGCTGAATGGTTACCACTTCTTATTGTCTTAATGCTTTTGTATAAATTATCAAAACCGATTTCCACTGCTGCCAACTCACCATCAATATATAACTTGATATCTTTTGCCTTTGACGAACCGTTGTAAGTAAAAGCAACATGTTTCCATTCATTGATTTTTATGGAATCCTTGGATCGTACATGAATGTAGTTATGAGGTAGTGAATGAATAAGCCTAGCATTGAGATGATTTAGACTGTCCAAATAAAGGTCCCATCCTCTCCAAAAATTATTTTTATCCCCAGAAGTACCTATCAGGGTCTGTGTTTTTCCGGCTTCCCTTTTCGTGGTATTCATCCAAAGACTTATGGAAAAAGCATCGGTCCATTCAAAATTTGGAATATTATGAAGGTTGAGGTCATCATATTCTCCATCAAACTCAAAGGCCCTGTCCTTAACCCCTGGAACAAGCTCAGGAGCTTCTCTGGTAGTCGCATTTCTATTGTTATCCGCAACATGGCCTTTGCTGTTCTTGGTAAGATTGTCTAATGGATAGTAATCTAATAGTTGCTTTTCTTTAAAATTTGGAGGTAGATTTTTAATATAGGTATCTAAATTTGAAAGTTCTTTTTGAGTTAAAAGAAGTTTACCCTCTTTTTTATTAATAATTTCCTCCAAGTTTTTCAGTTTTTTTTCGGTGTCTTTATCCGGAAGCGCCAGCATAGGCCCATAATTGCCATCATCCCCGGTCATGCCTAATTCTTTTATATTATTAAAGAAGGCTGTCATTTTAAAATAATCCTCTTGTGAAATAGGGTCAAATTTGTGGTCATGACATTTTGCGCATGCAACGGTTAGGCCTAGAAATGCGGTGCCGACAGTTTCTGTACGGTCAAAAACATAGTTTAACCTAAACTCTTCTTCTATTGCTCCACCCTCTGCAGTCATAGGGTGGTTTCTGTTGAATGCAGTAGCTAATTTCTGCTCTTTGGAAGAATTTGGCAAAAGATCTCCTGCGAGTTGCCAAGTGACGAATTGGTCATACGGCATATTATTTTTAAAAGCCTCAATGACCCAATCTCGCCAAGGCCACATTAATCGGGCTCCATCTGCATGTAACCCATGTGAATCCGCGTATCGTGATAGATCCATCCAATCCAAGGCCAATCGTTCGGCATTTGCATCCGTACTTAAAAGGCGGTCCACTAACTTTTCATAGGCATCCACATTATCATCTGAAATAAATGCGTCAATTTCATTTATCGTAGGTGGTAATCCCGTAAGGTCCATGGTAACCCTGCGTAACAACCTTTCTTTGTCCGCCTCTTGCGATGGTTCTAAATCGGTCTGTTGAAGTTTATCCTGTATAAATTGATCGATTTCATTATGATGCGGCCATGAGTCATTTTCAACCTTAGGGATATTTGGTTTTTCCAATTGAAGAAATGCCCAATGCTTTTTCCAATTTGCACCTTGTTCAATCCATTTAATAAGGATTGCCTTTTCCGTTTTAGAAAGTGATAAATTAGATTCTGGGGGAGGCATTTGGACCTCTGGGTCACTGCTTAGTATCCTACGGATACTTTCACTACTGCCCGGACTCCCTTTCACGAAGGCGGTATTTCTGCTTTCTAGGGTAGCAAAAGCATTTTCTTCAATATCGAGTCGTAATCCTGCTTTTCTTGAATTAGCATCAGGTCCATGGCAAGTATAACAACGGTCCGATAATATTGGCTTAACATGAAAGTTAAAATCAATAACATCCGGTAAGTCGTTATAGGCCATTTCCAATTCGTCCGGAACATTATATTGGCAACTAAAAAAAAGAGACTTATTAGGAAGAATCCAAAATGCCTGAAATTCATGGATTAAGAAAATTAGGTTGTACCCTAAATTTACATTTTTTTTGAAAACTATTGTAATTCGTTTCTTTTAAATGAAAGGATTGGTATTTGGATTTAATTATAGTGTAAGGTAAGCAACTACTGTATTTTGACGGAGGTTTCTTTTTCGTGATAAATAATTAAGTTTTACCTTAGCCCCCGAAAAGGGATATTAGCTCAGTTGGTTTAGAGCGCTGCCTTGACAGGGCAGAGGTCACTGGTTCGAATCCAGTATGTCCCACAGTATTTTCTCTGTACTAAATGAGCTCCAATATTCGTTCCAGAGCCATTCCGCGAGAACCTTTTATAAATAAGGTAGATTCTTGTGGAAGTTTAAATTCTTGTATATGTTTCTTAGCATCATCGAAAGACTCAAATTTTTGAAATTTGCTTTTAGTTCCGTAAAAGTTTTTACCTATTAACACTACATCCGAAAATCCAAGGTTGGCCGCAAGTTCCGCTATGTACTGATGTTCTTGAGCGGCACTTTCACCAAGCTCGAACATATCTCCTAAAAACAGAATTGGAGCTTGTGCATCTAAGTCTTTAAAACTTTCCAAAGCCGCTTGCATACTCGTTGGGTTGGCATTATAGGCATCCAATATTATTTTATGCCCGTTTTTATTTATTACCTGTGAACGATTGTTATCTGATTCATAATTTTCAATTGCCCCTTTAATAGCTTCTAGTTCAACATTGAAATACTTGCCGATGAGAATGGCGGCACAACAATTTGGGAAATTATACGCCCCTATCAGTTTGGTTTTAACCGATAAATTTTCAAATTCAATTTCCAGATAAGGGTCGGTTTTTAAAAGTTTTATTTTGTAAAATTTGGAATCATGTGTGCTGTAGCCATATTTCTTAACGTAACCTGCTAACTTCTCCCGTTGAATAGGATCATCTGCATTCAAGAAAATACTTTTATTAAGGGGCATTAGATAATTATATAGTTCACACTTGCCTTTTATTACACCTTCTACACCACCAAAACCTTCTAAATGGGCTTTACCAAAATTTGTTATATAACCAAAATCAGGTTCAGCAATTTTGCATAAAAATTCAATTTCTTTTTGATGATTGGCCCCCATCTCTACAATAGCAATTTCTGTAACCTCTTTTACAGATAATAGCGTAAGCGGTACTCCTATGTGATTGTTCAGGTTTCCCTTAGTTGCAACGGTTTTATATTTTCTGGATAGAACGACATTAATGAGTTCTTTGGTCGTGGTTTTTCCGTTACTTCCGGTAAGACTTATTACCTTAGCGGCACATTGCTTTCGATGATAATTGGCCAATTTTTGTAGCGTTTCTAATACATCGTCTGTCAGTAGTGTACGTTCGTTTATTACATATTTTTTCTCATCAAGAACTACGTAACTCGCTCCTTTTTCTAATGCCTGTTTGGCATACTCGTTCCCGTTAAAATTATCGCCTTTCAACGCGAAAAAAATATCACCTTCTTTTATTTTTCTTGTATCGGTACTAACCGATGGGTAATCAAGAAAAATTTTGTGTAGCCTATCAATCTCCATAAAATCGAAGATAAAAAAAAGCCCTTTATGAAAAGGGCTTTTTTAATATCTGTTAAGGGAAAAAATTATTTAGCCTTCTTTCCTCTTACGGTTTTGTTTTTAGTCTTAGATTTCGAACCAACTCTAGACATCGCACATCTAAAACCGATGTAATCCGTAGCCATATACTGTGGCATATATCTTCTTTGTGCTGGATCTAGCCAGTAAGCTCTATCTCTCCAAGAACCTCCTTTGTAAACACGTACTTCGTCGTTTATTAGAGTAGTTCTGTTGTTGGACTGATCATATTGTCTGGACAATGTACCTGCTGAATCTCTTTCTACTTTGTGTTTCGGAGAATTGTACATTTTACGTTGATTCTCATCATCTTCATCGCTAAAACGGTCAAAGAATCTTGAAGAACCTGGATCACCATCCCTATAACCTCTATTGTCACTGGATGAGAAATTTGTTCTTAAATAAGTTTCTTCTTCGTCCACAGGGACCATTTTAATCTCGCCAGGCAAGTTTACGGCAACTACCTTTCCGTTTGGTAGTGTATCATAAATGATGGAATCTCTAAGGATATTTACTTTACCATCTTCACCGATAGCAGTTTTCATATATATATTACCCCTGTAGTAATTAAAATCACTTACCTCATCATCAACTATAGGTCTGTATACATCCGCAACCCACTCGGCTACATTTCCAGCCATATCGTACAGCCCTAGGTCATTTGGCTTATATGACATTACTTCTGCTGTAATATCGGCGCCGTCATCAGACCAACCAGCTATTCCGCCATAATCACCTTTACCTTGCTTAAAGTTGGCTAATTGGTCGCCTCTACCAACCCTTTGTCCGTTTCTTGTATAATCACCTTCCCATGGATATTTTTTTCTACCCCTATAATTATTGTACTCCCTTTGTCCGACTTGGGCCTGAGCGGCATATTCCCATTCGGTTTCAGTTGGAAGTCTATATTCTGGCATAATAACGCCGCTACTTCTTTTTGCAAAAGTAGATACACTATCCTTTTTCTTTTTGCCTTGAAGCGAATCTATCTGACCATTGTAAACGGATTCTGGCCTGTTTAAGTAAGCTTCTGTACTAAAGGTACCTGAAACTTCTCCGGTAGCAGCTTGATACTTTGCATCTTCGGAAAGATACCCCTCACGTTCCAACATAACTTCGTTAACCCTATCCGTTCTCCATTCAGCAAATTGGGTAGCTTGTATCCAGTTAACACCAACTACAGGATATTCCGCATAGGCAGGATGTCTAAGATAGTTGTTGGTCATGGTCTCGTTGAAGCCCAATCTATTCCTCCAAACCAAAGTGTCAGGCAAAGCACCTTTGTAAATGTTTGTATACTTTGGATTTTCTGGGGGATAGACGCTTTTTAAATAGTCCAAATATTCGAGGTACATGACATTAGTTACCTCGGTCTCATCCATGTAGAAAGACTGCACGTGCTGTGAGGTTGGAGTATTGTTCCAATCATGCATTACATCATCCTGTACTTTTCCTTTGGTGAATGTTCCACCTTCTACGAATACCAATCCAGGTGCAGTCTCCTGTTCCTTAAAATCAGTATTGTATTGAAAGCCACCTTCCTTCGCATTTATTTTCCAACCTGTAGCTCTGGAAACGTTCTTTGAAGATGAAGATTTCTTACAGCTGGTAACTGTGAAACCTCCCGCTATAACGGTTAATGAGAGTACAACTTTAATAAACTGTTTTTTCATAATTAGGACTTGAGTTCAATCTTTGTAAACAACTATCTTCTTATTTAATAGCTATAAGAATTGGATTTATATTTTTTTACACTTTCCGGTGATTAGAACGATGTTTTCAATAGATTATTTTATCCGTTAAAATAAATTTAATGTTCATCACTTTTAACTACCTGAAAAAGGTATCACTATCAGTCATAACGCCACAAAAACCATTATAGTATGGTATAGGATTTACTTTTTTTGAAGAGGCGCGTTATTTGTTGTATTTCTATCCAAAATTGATATGTGCTCGTTTATATAAGGACTTATGGAGATAGAAAAATCTAAAAATATCTTCATCTTAACATAAGATAATCCTTAAAAGGGCGTTTACAAGTACAATATGGTTGATATTTTCCTAAATCCAATCTTACACATAATGAAAAAATTATTGATTCTTTCTGTGCTGTGTGCCGTGGTTAAGTTAGGCGCTCAGGATGAGCAACGCGTTATTACTACTGCAGTTCCATTCTTGACTATTGCTGCCGACGCTCGTGCGGCGGGTATGGGCGATATGGGCGTCGCAACATCCGCCGATGCATTTTCCCAGCAGTGGAACCCGGCCAAATTTGCCTTTGCGGAGCGCAAAATGGGCATAGGTCTAAGTTACACTCCTTATTTGGAAAGTGTCATTGCTGACATAGGACTCTTAAGCGGAAATTATTACAACAAAATAAACGAGAACAGTGCTTTTGCCGTTAGTCTACGTTATTTTACTTTAGGTGAAATAGAGTTACGACAAACTGCTTCTGATATAGGAACGCTGGTAAAACCAAACGAGTTTGCCTTAGACGGATCGTACTCCTTAAAATTGAGTCCAACTTTTTCCATGGCCGTAGCCGGTAGGTTTATTAGTTCAAATTTGAAATTTCAAGATGCAAGCACGGACTCTCAAGCAGCTAGTTCGTTTGCCGTTGATGTAGCCGGGTACTACCGATCAAGGGAGGTGGCCTATGACAATTTTGATGGACGCTGGAGAGCGGGATTCAATATTTCCAATATTGGCGGAAAAATTCAATATGATGAAGGTGGACAAGAAAACTTTTTGCCGAGCAATTTAAGATTTGGTCTCGGATTTGATTTTATTCTAGACCAGGACAATGTTATCGGGCTTACTTCAGAATTCAGCAAATTATTAGTTCCTACGCCCCAGGATTTTGATGGGGACGGCGATATTGATTCCGAGGATAACGATATCTACCAAAATGAAAGTGGCTTTAGTGGTATTTTTGGCTCATTTGGCGACGCCCCTGACGGATTCAGTGAAGAACTGAAGGAATTCACCTGGGCCCTTGGAGCTGAATATTCCTATCAGAACGCATTTATGTTAAGAACCGGCTATTTTAATGAAAGCGAGGAGAAAGGTTCCAGAAAGTTTTTTGCACTTGGAGCGGGCTTTAAATTTAAAGCTGCACAAATAGATTTATCCTACTTGTTTTCAACATCGCAAGTAAGGAACCCATTGGAGAATACGCTTCGTTTTTCACTTACATTTAATTTAGGTGAAGAGTTTATCAATGATTAACAAAACATATTTAACACGTATATAAAACCCGCTTCAAAGCGGGTTTTTATGTTTTAAAAGTTACCTATCTTGTAAACACAAGTATGGGAATATGTATCGAAAATAATTTCTTAAATAAATGGCGGTAAAGAAAAAAATCACTTTTGAAATTACGGTTTTCAATGATCTTAAGGAACTGGAAAGTACGGAAGCGGAACTGCTCAACAGAGCTGTTGCAGTGAGGGAAAATGCCTATGCGCCCTATTCGGATTTCAAGGTTGGTGCGGCTGTTCTCCTGGAGAATGGTGAAATAGTTACCGGGAACAATCAGGAAAATGCATCCTACCCATCTGGCTTGTGCGCAGAAAGGGTCGCTATATTTTATGCAGGGGCAAAATTCCCTGGGGTACAAATTAAAACTATTGCAATATCCGCAGCTTCTGCCAATCACAAAGTCGATTCTCCGGCAGCGCCTTGCGGAAATTGTCGGCAATCCATTTCGGAATATGAGTTTAAACAAAAAAAGCCTATTAAATTACTGCTGATGGGAGAAGTTGGTGACATTATTCAGTGCAACTCCATTGCCGATATACTCCCGTTAGGATTTAATAGTACTTTTCTAAAATAACATAGGTTAAGGGTTCTTGTAAATTAAACGATAGTGGACTTTAGTGTTACGCTTCTAAATTCTTCCTCCCTTTTGTTTCTATTTTTTTTATCGATTCATTTATATGTGTATTTTTGTTCTCTTGTGATGCAAAAAAGTGCTACCTTTTTTCAAGTCCAACAGGATTTACAATAATTAAACAAAATAAATGGAAAAAATTACCAAAGAAACTTATTTGAAATGGTATGAGGATATGCTATTTTGGAGAAAGTTTGAAGATAAACTGGCCGCAGTTTATATTCAGCAGAAAGTCCGAGGTTTTCTTCACTTATACAACGGTCAAGAGGCAGTTTTAGCGGGTGCACTTCATGCAATGGACTTGACCAAGGATAGAATGATTACTGCGTATAGGAACCATGTCCAGCCCATTGGGATGGGAGTTGATCCAAAGCGGGTAATGGCGGAACTTTACGGTAAGGTTACAGGAACCTCTAAAGGTATGGGAGGTTCAATGCACATATTTTCCAAAGAACATAGATTTCATGGTGGTCATGGGATAGTTGGTGGTCAGATACCCTTAGGTGCCGGTATGGCATTTGGGGATAAGTATCATGGAAGTGATGCGGTAACCCTCTGTTATATGGGAGACGGTGCGGTAAGGCAAGGTTCACTTCACGAAACTTTTAATTTGGCCATGTTATGGCAATTACCTGTAGTTTTCATCTGTGAAAATAATGGCTATGCTATGGGAACTTCTGTAGCTAGAACCTCTTTCTCTACAGAAATCTGGAAACTTGGTTTGGGCTATGAAATGCCTTGTGGTCCCGTGGATGGAATGAATCCCGTTACGGTAGCGCAAGAAATGAGCAAAGCTATTGACAGGGCACGAAGTGGCGGTGGACCAACTTTCCTAGAAATGAAGACTTATCGTTACAGGGGGCACTCTATGTCAGATGCACAACACTATAGAACTAAAGATGAGGTGGAGGAATATAAGAAGATAGATCCAATTACACAGGTTTTAGATATTATCAAGGAGAATAAATATGCCACAGACGAGGAAATAAAAAAAATTGATAAAAGGGTCAAGGCTTTGGTTTCGGAATGTGAAAAATTTGCAGAAGAGTCGGACTATCCGCCAGTAAATCAATTGTACGATATGGTTTACGAACAAGAAGATTTTCCCTTTGTGCAACATAAATTATAATACATGGCTACAGTTGTAAATATGCCCCGTTTAAGTGATACCATGGAAGAAGGTACGGTTGCCGCATGGTTAAAAAAAGTGGGAGATAAAATTGAAGAAGGTGATATTCTAGCGGAAATAGAGACGGATAAGGCTACTATGGAATTTGAGTCCTTTAACGAAGGAACGCTGCTTCATATAGGAATTCCGGAAGGTGAAACCGCACCGGTGGACTCACTTTTAGCCATTATTGGGGAAGAAGGAGAAGACATTTCTGGACTTATAAACGGAAGTGAAAACACGGAGGAGGAGAAAGAATCTGAAAAAGAAGCAACAGAAGAGGATAACGAAAGAAAGGAGGAAACAGCTGACGCCGGCAACCAAACTTCGGCCGAAATTCCAGAAGGGGTAGAGATTATTAAAATGCCTCGTTTGAGTGATACCATGGAAGAGGGTACCGTTGCAACTTGGTTAAAGCAGGTAGGGGATACCGTTGAGGAGGGTGATATTCTTGCGGAAATAGAAACGGATAAGGCTACAATGGAGTTTGAATCGTTCTATTCGGGAACCTTATTGCACATAGGAATACAAGAAGGAGAATCATCTCCAGTTGATGCGGTCTTGGCCGTAATTGGACCAGAAGGAACGGATGTCGATGCTGTATTAAATGCTAAATCATCTAGCGGAAAGAAGGCTACTTCGGAGAGTGAAAAGAAAGAAGAAAAATCTGAATCTAAAACAGATACTTCCTCGAAGAAGGAGACAAAATCCGTTAGTGATGGTGAGCGTATTTTTGCATCGCCACTCGCTAAAAAGATTGCTGAAGACAAAGGCATAGACTTGTCGGATGTTACAGGATCTGGGGATAACGGAAGAATCATCAAAAAGGATATTGAGAATTATCAGCCGTCAAAAGCTGATGCAACCGCTACTGCCAAAGTAGAGAGTTCTGCGCCATCTGCACTTCCTATTAGCTTGCCTGTAGGTGAAGAAGGTAGTGAAGAAGTGAAGAATTCCAACATGAGAAAGGCCATAGCAAAGGCTCTCGGAAATTCTAAATTCACAGCACCCCATTTTTACTTGACTATTGAGGTTGATATGGACAATGCAAAAGAATCGCGGGCTCAAATCAATAGTTTGCCAGACACTAAGGTATCTTTCAACGATATGGTATTAAAGGCTTGTGCCATGGCATTAAAAAAACATCCCCAAGTTAATACATCTTGGAATGGTGATACTACAAGATATAATAAACATATTCATATGGGAGTTGCCGTTGCTGTGGACGAAGGCCTTGTAGTTCCCGTCGTTAAATTTGCAGATCAGTTGGGTCTAACCCAAATAGGTGCTGCGGTTAAGGATTTAGCTGGGAAAGCTAGGAATAAGAAGATTGCTCCTTCCGAGATGGAAGGAAGTACATTCACAGTATCGAATTTGGGAATGTTTGGGATTTTAGAGTTCACCTCCATCATTAACCAACCTAATTCTGCGATTTTATCTGTTGGTGCCATTGTAGAAAAACCTGTGGTAAAGAACGGTGAAATAGTAGTGGGTAGTACTATGAAACTTACACTCGCCTGTGATCACAGAACAGTGGATGGTGCCGTAGGAGCTCAGTTTTTACAGACTTTACGTTATTTTGTGGAAAATCCGGTTACCATGTTGGCATAACTTGGTATTTTAAATTACAATCTAATGGCATCCCTTTTCAGGGATGCTTTTTTTATCTTTAGAAAAACTAACGAATCTCTATGAAAAGAATAATAGTTTTGCTGCAAATACTGGCCCTAATAGGGTGTGGTACAGCAAAAATTCAGCAGCAAACCACCTTAAATCCTAACAACGGTCCTCAAGGGGTAAAGGGTAGGATTGCAACTGCACCAGAAGAAGTCACTGGAAATGATGTTACCACAAACAAAGCCAATACACAGTTTACATCTCCCGAAGATATTAAGGCTATAATGCAGTTTTTAGCTTCGGATGAAATGAAAGGAAGGGATTCGGGAAGCGAAGAAATAGAAAAAGCTGCGGATTTCATTAAACAGGTATTTGTGGATAACGGAATAGCTCCCTATTTCGAATCGTACCGAGACACTCTAAGAAATTTCGATAAAACTGCCTTCAATGTTGTTGGTTATATCCAAGGTTCGGACACCCGTTTAAAAGATGAGTATGTGATTTTAGGGGCGCACTATGATCATATAGGAATGGTTAGTCCAGATAATGGTGATGCTATCGCAAACGGGGCAAATGACAATGCTTCCGGAACCGCCATGGTATTGGAGCTTGCTCGTTATTTTGGAAAAAATAAGAACAACAAAAGGAGTATTATTTTTGCGTTGTTCAGTGCAGAAGAAAAGGGTCTAATGGGCTCTAAACATTTAGCTTCTAAACTTAGCGACAAGGATTTGGACCTTTACACTACGCTCAACTTTGAAATGGTCGGTGTTCCAATGGTTGATAAAAATCATCTTTTGTATCTCACGGGTTTTAAGCTATCCAATTTGGCAGAGATTAGTAATAAATATGCAGGTGAGCAATTGGTTGGATTTTTGCCCAAAGCAAAGGAATTCAACCTTTTTAAACGTTCGGACAATTATCCGTTTCATGAGGCATTTAGAGTCCCCTCGCAAACTTATAGTACATTTGACTTTACTAACTACGGTTACTATCACAAAGCAGGGGACGAGAACTCTGAAATGGATTTTACACATATGGCCAATGTAGCCAACAAGTTAATACCCATGGTGACCGGAATAGTAAATGCAAATAATAAGGAAATAAAATATAATTAATGGCTAATGTCATAGTAACGGGTGCGAGTAGGGGAATAGGCCTAGAATTGGTGCGTCTGTTCGCAGGGGATGGGCACAACGTGTTGGCACTATCCCGAAATATCAGACCTATAGATGCCTTGCGTATTGATACCGTAAGTACTATTTCCATGGATTTATCAGTTCCTTCCGAAATTGAAAAAGTCCATTCCTTCGTAAAGGTCAATTGGAATCAGGTAGATATCTTAATCAACAATGCGGGCATATTGCTGAACAAACCTTTTTTGGAGACTACCATGGAGGAATTTGAAGCTGTTTATAAGGTAAATGTTTTTGGAGTTGCTTTAATGACCAAAGCAATTTTACCAAAAATGCCGAAGGCTGGTCACGTGGTCACCATCAGTTCTATGGGCGGTGTTCAAGGGAGTATGAAATTCCCAGGACTTGCTGCTTATAGTTCTAGTAAAGGAGCAGTTATTACCATGACTGAACTCTGGGCGGAGGAATTTAAGGAAAGTGGGCCCTCATTCAACGTTTTGGCCTTGGGTGCCGTACAAACCGAGATGCTGGAAGAAGCTTTCCCTAACTACCAAGCTCCAATTACCGCTTTGGAAATGGCCACCTATATAAAAGAATTTTCGCTTACGGGGAATAAATTATACAACGGCAAATTATTGCAAGTATCCAGCAGTACTCCATGATATGCAGGATACGCTCCATAAATATTTGCCGGAAAGAGCTGTTCAGTTATGTTTTGACCTTATAAAGGAAAATAAGGTACATTTAAAAATAGTGAATGAGCGTGTGACAAGGCATGGGGACTACAGAAGATTGTCCAACGGCCAACATCAGATAACAGTGAACGCCACGCTTAATAAATACCGGTTTTTGATTACACTTGTCCATGAAATTGCACATCTGGTAGCTTTTGAAAAGTATGGCAGACGGATTAAGCCGCATGGATTGGAATGGAAAAGAACTTTTCAATATCTAATGTTGCCATTTATCCGTCCCGAGATTTTCCCATCAAAATTATTACCGCTTTTAGCGAGGCATTTTAGAAATCCTAAGGCTAGTAGTAGCACGGATGCGAATTTGTCCATAGCTCTAAAAAGATTTGACGAACAAGAATTAAATAAAACGTATGTATTTGAGTTACCTTATGGGAGCACATTTCGAATCTATAATGGGAAGCTTTTTAAAAAAGGAAACAAAAAGATAAAGCGGTACGAGTGTGTTGAGGTACATACGGGCAGAACCTATTTATTTCAACCCAACGCAGAAGTAGAATTAATTATTGACTAAATTATACTTGTTTTTACAATACGGGAATCCAATGCTTAGTGGAAGGATGAACAAGGTTAAACTCAAACTTATACATGAATAGAATGAATAAGAATTATTATGCCGTTTTAATGGCGGGTGGGGTCGGTTCACGGTTTTGGCCCATTAGCACAACGGAATACCCGAAACAGTTTCACGATATGCTGGGAACAGGGGATACGTTGATACAAAAAACCTTTAAGCGTCTTAATAAATTTGTGCCTACAGAGAATATCCTGATTCTAACCAATGAACGTTATAACGATTTGGTCTTGGAGCAGCTACCAAAAGTGAAACAAGAACAGGTCGTATTGGAGCCTGCCATGCGAAATACCGCTCCATGTATTCTATATGCGGCCTTGAAAATCCAAAAAATGAATCCAGAAGGGGTAATGATTGTTGCTCCTAGTGATCACTGGATAGAGGATGAAGAGGCTTTTGCTAATGATGTAACCGCCTGTTTTGAAAAATGTGCAAAGGAAGAAGTGCTCTGTACTTTGGGAATTAAGCCAACTTTTCCAAATACCGGTTTTGGTTATATCGAATATGATAAAACAAGTGAAAATCAAATTAAAAAAGTAAGTCAATTTCGGGAAAAACCGGACTACGAAACTGCAAAGGACTTTTTGGCTCAGGGAAATTTTCTATGGAATGCGGGTATCTTTATGTGGAGCGTGAATACTATTGTAAACGCTTTCAAAAATTATCAACCAGAACAATACGAACTCTTTAAAGCTGGTCTGTCGTTCTATAATAATGAAGCCGAGAGCGGTTTTATAGCGGAGCAATATCCCAAGGCAGAAAATATTTCCATAGACTATGCAATCTTAGAACAATCAAAGTCAATTTTTGTCTTAGAAGCTACATTTGATTGGAACGATTTAGGTACATGGGGTTCGCTATTCGATAAGCTGGATAAGGATAAGAGTGGGAATGCTATCGTAAATGCCAAAGTGCTTGCGGAGGATGCCCATGGAAACATGATAAGGTCGCCTAAAGATAAAATAGTTGTCGTAGATGGGCTAAAGGATTATATTATAGTCGACAAGGAAGAGGTGCTATTGATTTATCCAAAGTCCAAAGAACAGGATATTAAAAAAGTACTTTTAAAAGTTAAGGATGCTTTTGGTAATAATTATGCGTAATCATGCAGGAAAAATTGAATCAAGATAACATCACCCCTACAGAAAAACCGAGTGAAAGCGGGGAAGAGGTAAAAAAAGACTTTAAAGGTCTTGCCGGTAGTATAAAGAAGTTTTTGTCCGAACTATTAAATATTCGAACAAATACAGATCAAGCGGCCACCAAAGAAGCTATTATTGCGGATATTCCTTTTAAAGGGCATACGTCTTGGATACTCGTCTGTTCCATATTTATAGCTTCAATAGGTTTAAATGCAAATTCAACGGCAGTAGTCATTGGTGCCATGCTTATTTCTCCGTTAATGGGGCCAATTCTTGGTATAGGTCTTTCTGTTGGAATAAATGATATAGATACTTTAAAGAGGTCTTTGAAAAATTTTGCGGTAATGGTCGTCCTCAGTGTTTTGACTGCATTTTTATTCTTTAAATTTTTTCCACTTCAAGAGGAATCTTCCGAATTGCTGGCTCGTACGGCGCCTGATATTCGTGATGTACTCATTGCTTTCTTTGGTGGTTTGGCATTGGTCATCGCAAGAGCCAAAAAAGGAACCATTGCCAGCGTTATTTTTGGTGTTGCAATAGCAACCGCTTTAATGCCGCCATTATGTACCGTAGGATTTGGTCTAGCTATAGGTAATTGGGAATATGCTGGTGGTGCCATGTATTTATTTACTATAAACACTATATTCATTGCCCTAGCCACTTTCTTAATTATAAAACTGCTTCGTTTTCCAATGGTGCGTTATGTGAATTCCAAACGTAGGAGACTTATTGGCCGTCTAGCATCAGTATTAGCCGTTGCAGTAATGATACCTGCCAGTATAACATTTTGGAACGTCTTTCAAGAGTCGCTTTTTAGAAAAGCGGCCAATGAATTTATTTCAGAAAACATTGCACCTTATAAATTTTCTGGTGAAGGAAGGTTTTTAGAAGATTTTACCGATTTGGAATATAATTCCGGTAAAAATTCTTTGGTAGAAGTTGTTTTTATGGGAAATGAAACAGTGCCGGACAATATTATTGCCATGTGGAAATCCAAAATGAGTGAAAACGATAGATTAAAGGGTTGCGAGCTTCAGGTGATTCAAGGTTCGAAAAGTGGCGAGGCAGATCAATTAAAATACATTAATGAACTCTACGAATCCCAAAAGAATCAATTATCATCCAAAGATGAAAAAATCGCGTTTTTAGAATCAGAGCTTGGACGTTTGAACAAAGTTGCGTTCGGACAAATACCTTTCAAGGAAATTAGTATGGAGGCTAAGGCCAATTACGAGAATCTTGACCGTCTTGCATATTCCTATTTAATTTCTACTGACTTTACGAAAACGGATAGTATTCCGGTATTTGAAATAACTTGGAAGGACAATACGAAAAGAAGTCAAACGGAGAAAGATGCTCAAAAACTTCTAATGTGGTTGAAACTAAGATTGAACAATAATAATATTCAAATCAAGGAATTATCAAGTAATTAATTGCGTTCCTCAATGTACATCTGACGTACTTTTTTGAAAAGATCCGAAGAATAGACAAAGTTTGTAACCGCTTCGTTATCGGTCTTGAAAATTTCATTTTTCGTACCCTCCCATTCCTTGAATCCGTTTTTCAGGAAAAGTATTTTTTCTCCAATTTGCATAACGGAGTTCATATCATGGGTATTTATGACGGTTGTAATATCGTATTCTTCTGTTATTTCTTTAATGAGGTCGTCAATCAATATCGCGGTTTTTGGATCCAAACCAGAGTTTGGCTCATCACAAAAAAGATATTTAGGATTCATGACAATGGCACGGGCTATCGCCACCCGTTTCTGCATTCCTCCTGATATTTCCGAAGGAAACTTGTTGTGGGCGTCAATAAGGTTAACGCGTTTAAGTACCGTATTAACGCGGTCCTCCATTTCAGATTTGGATTGTTTTGTAAACATATCCAACGGAAAACGCACGTTTCCTTCAACAGTCATACTATCAAATAATGCACTTCCTTGGAAAACCATTCCCATTTCTTGTCGCAGATCCCTCTTTTCGTCATCTGTAAGTTCAGAATATCTTTTCCCGTCATAAATAATGCTTCCTTCTTCAGGCGTAAAAAGCCCCAAAAGACATTTCAAGAATACGGTCTTTCCCGAACCACTCTGGCCGATGATTAAATTTGTTTTTCCGGTCTCAAACGTTGTGGAAACACCCTTTAAAACGTGGGCTTCCCCAAAAGACTTATGTATGTTATCTACTTCTATCATTAGCCGAGCAGGAGTTGCGTTAATAAGTAATTCAAAATAATAATCACCACACTCGTCCAAACAAAAGAAGTAGTACTTGCTTTTCCTACCTCAAGTGCACCACCTTTCATATAATATCCATGAAAAGAAGGAATAGTGGCAATTACAAAGGCAAATAAGAGGGTTTTTATGAATGCATAAGCGATATGAAAGGGTATAAAGTCAGTTTGTAAGCCGTTAACAAAATCGGTACTGGTTAAAAACCCACCAAAAACTCCGGCCAGCCAACCCCCAAAAATACCAACGTACATAGATATGGCAATGGCAAAAGGATAAAATAACATAGCGATTATCTTAGGAAAAACCAAATAGTTCAGTGAGTTGACCCCCATAACTTCTAAGGCGTCAATTTGCTCCGTTACCCGCATGGTGCCAATGCTGGATGTAATATAAGAACCAACTTTTCCTGCCATGATTATGGACACGAATGTAGGAGCAAACTCTAATATGACTGACTGTCTGGTTGCGAAACCGATAAGACTTCTAGGAATAATGGGATTGGTCAAATTTAGTGCTGTTTGTATAGCCACTACAGCACCTATAAAAAAGGATATAAATACGATGATACCTAAAGAACCATAAATTAGCTCATCTATCTCCTTTAATATCAGCGATTTCATTATTCTCCATTTCGTCGGTTTTTTAAAAACCTCTCGGACCATAATTGCATAGCTGCCAACAGACGCTAAATAGTTCATGTATTAAAAATAGATTTCTTCGCGTAAAAATAACAATAAAGGAATGGATTTAAACCTCATTTGAACTTTTAAGGGCTATGTATTTTATTTACTTTTACCTTATTAAGAAATTCCGCATGAAAATTAGAAGTCTTTTTTCCTTTCCTACCTTTATTTTGGCACTACTTATCGCTTTTTCCGTTAATTCCCAAAAAAGAGACAAAACAGAGGAGACAACCCAAATAAAAGTGTCTCCAAAACTGGTTGTGGGTATCGTAGTGGACCAAATGCGTTATGATTACCTGACCAGATTTTACGAGCATTACGGGGATGATGGTTTTAAGCGGTTTGTAGAAGAGGGCTATAATTGCAAGAACAACCATTTTAACTACGCACCTACTAGCACAGGTCCCGGGCATACATCGGTTTACACTGGAACCACACCTGCAACTCACGGTATAATTGGAAATAACTGGTACGATAAGGAAAATGATATTGATGTGTACTGCGCTTCGGATGATACGTATAATTCCGTGGGCACTGCTTCTGATGCAGGTAAAATGTCACCACATAGAATGACGGTCACTACCATTACGGATGAGTTGAGATTGCACACGCAAATGAGGGGAAAAACAATAGCTATTGCCCTCAAGGATAGGGGTGCCGTACTACCCGGAGGGCATACGGCCAACGCCGCATACTGGTTTCATGGTGGGGATGAAGGAAAGTGGATAAGCAGCACCTATTATATGAATCAGCTACCTAAATGGGTGGATGATTTTAACTCCTCAGGAAAGGCTCAATCCTATAAGAAGGCTTGGACTACATTAGGTGATATAAATACATATTTGGAAAGCGGTCCGGATAATAATGGTTATGAGGGGTTGTTCCAAGATGAGGTTACTCCTACCTTTCCCCACAGCACGCCAAACCTATTAGATAAAACACGGGATTATGAATTAATTAAGGCTACGCCCTACGGAAATAGTATTACTACGGATTTTGCTATTGAGGCCTTAAAACAGGAAAACTTAGGTAAGGATGCGATAACCGATTTCTTAGCTATTAGTTTTTCAAGTACCGACTATGTAGGTCATAAATACGGTGTAAATTCAAAGGAGATACAGGATACTTATCTCCGATTGGATGAAGACTTGGCGCGACTGTTCAAAGCTTTGGACAAAAATGTAGGCAAAGAAGAGTATACCGTCTTCTTAACGGCAGACCACGGTGCAGTCGAAGTTCCTAGTTATCTTAAAGATCAAAGAATACCCGCTGGTTATGTGGATTATGAAACGACCCAAACAAAATTCTCAGAGTTTCTAAAATTCAAATATGGCACCGAGGATATCATTAAGAATTTTTCAAACCTTCAATTCTTTTTGGATGATAAAATTGTTAAAAATCTAGATTTGGAATTAAAAAACGTTCAAGAAACAATCGCGCTTGAACTTCTAAGCTATGATTATGTAGACAGGGTATATACGGGTTATCAAATGTGGCAGAACGACTATACCTCTGGAATACCCTATATCCTACAAAATGGCTTCAACCAGAAAAGATCTGGAGATATATTGTTGGTCTTAAAACCTGGCACTGCTAGTTACGGGTCTACGGGGTCAACACATGGTTCTCCTCAAGTTTATGACACGCACTGTCCTTTACTTTTTTACGGAAAGGGTATAAAGCAAGGAAGTACCGTAGCAAGAACGGAAATCCCTGATATTGCTCCCACAATAGCCACACTATTAGGAATATCCTTTCCGAGCGGTAATACGGGTCAGCCAATCGCCGAAGTATTAGAGTAATATGGTATTATGAGCAAACTTCCCATTGGCGTTTTTGATTCCGGGATTGGAGGAACCTCTATTTGGAAGGAAATTCAAGCCCTTTTGCCAAAGGAAAATTCCATTTATTTAGCTGATAGTAAAAACGCTCCATATGGAGAAAAATCTTCTGAGGAAATACTGGGACTAAGTATCAAAAACACCGAGTATCTTTTAAACCATAATTGCAAGTTAATCGTCGTGGCCTGTAACACGGCGACTACCAATGCCATAGACTACCTTAGAAAAACCTATAAGGTTCCATTTATTGGTATTGAACCAGCCATAAAACCTGCGGCCTTAAACTCAAGATCTAAGTCGGTCGGCGTTTTAGCCACTAAAGGAACCTTAACTAGTAGTTTGTTTCACAGCACTTCACTTAACCATGGGGAGGGGATAGAAATTGTGGAGCAACAGGGTAAAGGATTGGTAGAACTTATTGAAAGCGGTGAAGTGGGAAATGAAAAAACAAGGCAACTTTTACAAGAGTACTTACGGCCAATGTTGGATAAGGGAATAGATTATCTGGTTTTAGGGTGTACCCATTATCCGTATTTGATACCCTTATTAAAAGAATTGCTGCCCGAGAGCGTTAAAATCATTGATTCTGGTGAGGCGGTTGCGCGGCAGACGAAATCTATTTTAGAGCAGCACGGAATATTAAACCTTTCTAAGGTTAATGGCAAGCATCAATTTTATACAAACTCCAACGTGAGCGTACTTAAGCGATTTTTAGATGACCATAGAAATTCGGTTAAAGTGGCTTATTTGGATTTTTGACCTTTGGCGGGACAATTTTATTAAAAATTCCAAATAGTTCGGGATAGTCGTTATTTTATTCTTATGTAAGTTAAATAACTAAAAGCATACTTGTGCTTTTCATCCTTTGGATGGTATTCCTCGGTTACGAGCTTCCATGTTTTATGGTCAAGATTCGGAAAATACGTATCCGCCTCAAAGCTCTCATGTACCTTGGTAAGTTCTATCGTGTTCGAGAAAGGTTCGGCCTGTTTGTAAATTTCACCACCGCCGATAATGTAGGCGTGTTCATTTGAAACTAATTGGAGCGCTTCAACCAAAGAATTTACCACAATGCAGTCTTTAGAATCTACCTTATAATCTTTATCCCTGGTTATGATAATATGAATACGGTTGGGCAAGGGTTTAGAAAAACTCTCAAAAGTCTTTCGGCCCATAATGATTTTATGTCCCGTGGTTAGACGCTTAAATCTTTTAAAATCATCTGGAAGATGCCATATTAAATCATTATCCTTTCCTAAAGCACCGTTTTCCGCTGCCGCCGCTATCATCGTAATAGTATTCACTGTTTTTCTAAATTATATGAAACGAAATAGCAAAAAGCACGCCATTAAAATGCGACAATAACTATCTTTAAGCTAAGATACGGCAATTGATTTTTGTGCATAATCTATATGACAATTTGCCATAGATATTAAATAGAGAAATCAATTCATAGTCAACGCAGGTAGGGGTGGATACCATTGATGCAATACAAGTGTTGGAGGACTGACTTTTTGTTTATACAATAACAAGATATTACAGATATAAGATTTAGATGGAAAAAATAAGAAACGATTTTCCGGTAGTACGAAAAAGTATATATGTCAACACCGCCGTATTTGGACCTTTGTACGATTCCCTAATTGATTGGCGCCAAGAACACGATTTGGATTTGCTTTTGCACGGGAGCGATATGCGTGAAAAAACCATGAAGATACTGAGCGATACCCGTAAGACCGTTGGAACTTTTTTTAATTGTAAGACGGAAAATATAGCCTTGGTAAACAATTTTTCAACGGGATTGAACGTATTGTTGGAAGGATTGGACCCCAAAAGGAAAATTCTATTGCTGGAGAACGATTATCCATCTGTTAATTGGCCATTTGAAGATCGGAAATTTGACATCTCTTATGTAAAGATGAGCGCCGATGTGGAAAACGAAATTAGGGAAACCGTGCGCTCCGAGAATATTGACGTTTTGGCCATCAGCTTGGTACAGTGGCTAGATGGTTTTCTCATCGATTTGGAATTTATAAAGGACTTGAAGAAGGAATATTCTGATTTAATTATCATTGCTGATGGAACGCAGTTTTGCGGTGTAGTAGATTTCAATTTTGAATCCTCTGGAATAGACGTTCTTGGGGCCAGTGCCTACAAGTGGTTATTAGCAGGATATGGCAATGGGTTTATGTTGTTTTCTGACCAAGTTAAGGAGGAATTTTTTCCAAAAACGATTGGCTTTAATTCGGCAAATGGCGATGTTGATAAAAAGGAAAGCATCAGGTTTGCCAAAAAGTTAGAGCCAGGCCATTTATCCTGTCTCAATTTTGGAAGCCTTAAGTTCTCTTTGGAGTATTTAAAGAGTATAGGTATGGACAAAATATCGGCCCATAACAACAATTTGTCCCACAAGGCGAAACAGGAATTTACAGATTTAGGACTTTTAGACGATGATATAATAGAAAGGGCGAAGCATAGTACCATCTTTAATCTAAAAATTGACAATCATAAATTTCAACGATTATTGCATGAAAATGTATTGTGTGCGCAACGTGGAGATGGTGTACGTGTTGGGTTTCACTTTTATAATAATGAAAACGACCTGAATACGATTGTAAGAATCTTAAAAACAGCCTAGTTGTAATTATTTACTTCTAAATTTTGATGGTCCAATTTTTATAAGTGATGTTAAATCTTACCAAATTTTTATCAATTTCATAAAAATGATATTAATCATTGGAAATGAGCATCTTAATATAGTAGTTTTGCCGTAAATTATAAAAATCACATAATCATGGCAATAGCAAAACAATATTTAAAGACTAAACCGGTATGTAAGGTAACTTTTACAGTACCTGCAGAAGAAGCAAAAAAAGTAGCCGTAGTAGGTGACTTCAATAACTGGAGCCCAAAAGGTAGCACCTTGAAGAAACTAAAGAACGGTACCTTTAAAGGAACCTTCGACTTACCAAAAGAGAACTCTTATGAATTTAAGTACATCGTTGACGGTGCTTTCATAAATGAAACCGAAGCGGATGGATACAAGTGGAACGACTATGCTGGTTCTGAGAACGCTGTTCTAGAATTATAGTATTAGTTTAAAATATTAAAAAAGGCATGGAATTAATTCCATGCCTTTTTTATATGTTCTATCTATATTCCCCCGTATTACTTTACTACAGCTACACCTTTCCAAAAGGCAACCCTTCCTTTAATGCCTTTTGCCAATTCGCTCACTTCTGGGTAATACCAAGCGGCATCCTTATTTTCTTTTCCATCTACGGCTAAGGTATAATAAGAAGCGGTGCCCTTCCAAGGGCAATTGGTATGGGTATCGCTGGATTTGAAATATTCTTTTTTTATGCTCTCTGCAGGAAAATAATGATTGTTTTCGATAACCAAAGTATCATCACTTTCTGCTAGAATCGTGTCATTCCAAATTGCTTTCATAAGTTCAGTTCTTTTTTAAAACGTAATTTTTAAATTGATTTTGCGCGTCACTAAATTCGGTCTCAATAGTTAACCCTGATTCTTGTGCCAACCACTGCATGATTTCGTCGTCGTATTTCTGGGAAATTTCGGTATGAATAGTTTCCCAGGATTTAAAGCTAACTGTCAAATCTAATTTTTTTATTGAAACCTCTTGTGCTTCTTTTGAGACTAGGTAACTTTTTGCTGTACCGGTTTCCGGGTCGTACACTTCCCAATGCAAAAATTGATTTGGATTAAAGTCCCCTCCAAGTTCCTTGTTTATCCTGAACAAAATATTCTTGTTGAAGGCAGCGGTAATTCCCGTTGCATCATTATAGGCATCCAATATTTTTTTCGGATGTTTTTTTTGATCAACGCCCAAAAAAAGTAAATCATCCTTTAACATGATTTCTCGCACACTACGAAGAAAATTAATGGCTTGTTCATGCAAAAGGTTTCCTATATTGGAGCCGAGAAACAAGATTACTTTTTTGGCGTAGTTTAATTCATTGAAGGTCGAAAGGGTTTCAAAATAGGTTCCTTGTAGGGCTTTGGTTTTTACGGTGGGCAATTCATTTTCTATGGTTTCCGTCAATTGGTTCAGGGCATTCTGACTTATATCAATGGGTAAATACGTGAAATCTATATTCTGGTCGGACAATTCCTTAAGAAGGATTTTTGTTTTTTTGCCATCACCTGCACCTAATTCTATAAGATTAAAAGTTTCTGAGCCACGGGAAAACAATTCAGTGATATCAGTTTTGCGTTGTTCCAAAATAGCAAATTCCGCATCCGTTAAATAATATTCTGGCATCGCCATAATATCCTGGAAAAGTTTATCACCCACGGCGTCATAAAAATATTTAGAGGATAAATGTTTGGGGAAGTCCGTTAAACCTTGTCGCACTTCGCGTTCAAAATCTGTGGTGAGTTTCTGCGTACTTATTTTAGTCATGTAGTATATGTCGAGATTATTGAACCAACCTTAATCCGGTAAATTGCCACCTAAGGTATGTCGGGAAAAAATTGCGATAGGTAGGCCTGGAATGTTTAATGGGTGTGGCTACCGAGCTTCCCCTGAGCACTTTTTGATTCACCATAAATTTCCCATTGTATTCTCCCAGTGCGCCATCTGCTTTTTGGTAATTGGGATAGGGTAGGTAGGCGCTTTCTGTCCATTCCCAACGTTGTCCCCATTTGAAAAAATGTTGAGCGGCCTCCCATTCAAATTCCGTTGGTAGTCGCATACCTTTCCATTGCGCAAAGGCAAAAGCTTCAAAATAGGAGATGTGGGTCAAAGGCGCTTCGAAGTTTATTTTTTGCAGCCCGCTTAACGTGTAGTGTTGCCACTCACCATCAATTAGGTGCCAATATAAAGGTGCGGCAATGTGCTGTTGGTTTACCCAATCCCAGCCCTCGGCGTGCCAAAGCTCAAACCGCTTATATCCATCATCATTTATAAATTGAATAAATTCTCCATTGGTTACTAGTTTATTCGCTATCCGATAAGAATGTAGAAAAACCTTGTGCCTGCCCAATTCATTGTCATAGCAGAATTCCGCAGAATTGTGTCCAATCTCATAGATGCCTTCATCCATTGCTATCCACTCGCAGGTATGATTTTCGACTGGGTTTTCCTTGAATGTATTCGAATACTTCGGCAGTAGTGGATTATTTCCCAAAATATATTTAATGTCCGTAAGCAGTAATTCCTGATGCTGTTTTTCATGATGGATACCGATTTCCATTACTTCATCCATCTCATTATTGTCAACATTGGAAATCAATTCTTTAATGGCATTGGTGACATGGGCCCGATATTCATAGACTTTTTTGACGGAAGGTCTGGAAAGGTTGCCACGGTCCGAACGTACTACCCTTTTACCTACGCTTTCGTAGTAGCTATTAAAGACAAATGAAAAATCTTCATCATAAACCTTATAGTCCTCATCGTATACTTTTAAAATGAATTCTTCAAAAAACCAAGTGGTGTGTCCTAGATGCCATTTAGGAGGAGACACGTCTACGATTGGTTGTACCACATAATCCTCAATCTCTAAAGGTTGGCAAATAGTTTCGGTATGCTTTCTGGTTTCTAAGAAAAAATCCAAAAGCGAATCGGTAAGTATCATTAAAGCAATTTTACCTTAAAGATAAATAATAATTTCGGTCGAAGGTATTTTTAGAACTCTTCAAGCCGTGTCATAGACCGGTAGACTGAAACTAAAAGCAGTGCCCTCGTTAGGCTTGCTTAAAACTTTTATGCTTCCATTATGGAGTTCTATTATTTTTTTCACAATAGCGAGGCCAAGACCCGCCCCTTCCTTCTGTTTCGTTGTTTTGGTCTGGCGGTAGCGCTCAAAAATAAGTGCCTGGTTTTCTTTTCGAATTCCCGGACCTGAATCCTTAATCGTAATCTCAACATTTTTTCCTTTGGGTTCAATTTTTACGATAATCTCTCCTTTTTCAGGTGTAAACTTTAGGGCATTGTCCATTAAGTTCTGTATTGCTCTTTCAACAAGTGATATATCCGCAAAAACAAGGGGAATACCCTTCTTCATTTCTAATTTTAAACTTATATTTTTTTGTGCTGCCAGTACTTGATAATTCCTGTGAATATCGTTGGCCAACTCACTTATTAAAAATGGCTCTTTTTGTGGTTCAATCTGATTGGCTTCCAATTTCGAATATTCAAAAAGCTGTGAAATAAGTTTAGAAAGCCTTTCCCCACTGGATTTTATAGTTTTTAAATAATCTGAACGTTGCTCATTGGTTAGTTCGATATCCTTCATTTGCAAGGTTTCGATATATCCTTGCATAATGGCAAGTGGTGTCCGTAAATCATGTGAAATATTGGCAATTAACTCTCGTCGCAAAACCTCTAGCGACTTTATTTTTTCAATATCGTTCAAAATGGTATCCGCCATTTCATTATAGGTGGTAGCGACTCCTGCCAAATCGGTGTTCTCTGCGTCCTTAATTCTATATGTTAAATCCCCCTGCTGAAAACGTTTGGCGGCGTAGACCACAGCCCTTAAATTTTTTGTCAGATACCAGACTGATAATATTCCCAGAACTGCCGCAAAAAAAAGGGTCAAGAGGGATGTTCCCAACCCCAGTTTTAGGGCATAGCTATTAAAGAGCGTATTTCTGGTAGCCAGATAATCCTCTCCAGCCAATATAATATAGATGTAACCTTCTTTACCATTCTTATCAAAATGAGCGGCGGAAAAGACCTGTTTGTTGTCCAAGTTCTTTGGATCGTCCCCAAGAATATAATTCTGACCTTTAGAGGAAATAAACTTTTTAATTGGAGCTAGGTCTATTTTCTTTAGATTGGTATCCGGTGCATCATGGTCAAGAACTACAGAGTATTGTATACGCCCATCCAAATCTAGTAAGTAGACCTCAATTGCTCTGTTTACCGCCATCATGTCGTGCATAATATCTCCGAACAAAGCTTTGTTCACTACTCCCGCACTATCAATTGGGCTTTGGTCAATAAACTTCTCGTCAATTAAGTCTTGCGCCAAATTGGAATGCAGTCTTTGGGTAGTTTCATAAAAGTACTTATTGGATAGGTAGATGGTGGCTATTGTATAGCTTACCCCTGCCAAAACGAGAATGGCCAGAAAGGAGAATACCAGTCTTTTTATTAGCCTATTTGAGAGTATATTGTCACTCATAATTCCTCATTGAATTTGTATCCTACCCCCCATGTGGTCAAAATAAATTTTGGCTTGCTCATGTCTGGTTCAATTTTAGAACGAAGGCGGTTTATATGTGAGTTTACGGTGTGTTCATATCCTTCAAAGTCATACCCCCAAATAAGGTTCAAGAGTTTGGCGCGATCATAACTTTTACCGGGGTTGGAGGCCAACAACACTAATAGTTCAAATTCTTTTGGTGACAGTTCTATTTTGGTATCATTCAAAACAACCTTTCGCATTTCGATGTTAACTGATAGATTACCGAATTTTATTATATTTTGAGTTGAGTTGTTTAATTCGGTTTTAGAAATCATTTTTTGTCTTCTGAAAATAGCCTTAACCCTTGCGATAAATTCCCGAACACTAAATGGTTTGGTTAAATAGTCATCGGCACCCAATTCCAAACCTAACACTTTATCAATTTCCTCAGAGCGGGCAGTGAGCATTATAATGGGTGATTTTATCTTGTTGGCCCTTATCTTCTGACACACTTCAAGACCATCCATTTCAGGAAGCATAATATCTAGTATTATTAAATCCGGCACTTCCTCAATAGCTTTATGAAGGCCGTCACCTCCTCTTGTGGCAAAGGACACTTCACAACCTAAATCCTTCAAATGTATTTCCAACAAATGAATGATTTCGATGTCGTCTTCAATAATCAATACTTTTTTCATGAATAGCGAAATAAAGGGTAAAATGTCACGGAAAGTTCACAGTTCTTCAAAAATTATCCAGTTTCCGTGACTAAAAAGTCGTTTAAAATGGTCGTTTCTTTCAAAAACCTAAGAAAATAATGGTTAAGAAACTGAAAATCAATAGATAATAAAAATTGAATTTTGTGTGATACTTCTGTTACAGCATCTGGGTTTCTTTGAATCGGATTTAAAAATAGACCGATTATGAATAATTTAAAAACACTTTTACTGATACTTGCTATGTCTGTCTTCATAGTTAGTTGTGAGGACGACGACCCTACTGTCGCCGAAATAACCTTGGATGCGGGAACTTTATCTGGAGGACCTTTCACCTTTACAGTGGATGGAAATCCTGATATGGTAAGCGGGATAACCCTTGATGCGTCAACGCTAACGGGTAGTTTTCAAAACTATGTGATTACCGATGCAGAAAGAAACATACTTGGACTACCGCCAACTTTGGAGGCCGTTGAGGGTGTGAATTTTGATGAAGCCGGTGAGGGCTCTTGTTATATTTATCATTTGACCTATGAACAGGGCTTGAACGGTTTGGTGGCTGGAGAAAATCTGGATAATCTTTTTGGTGATTTTGACCTTTCCAATTTTATTACCGTAAACAGAAATGGATTGAACGCGGGTGTATTGGGAGGTGGTCCTTTTGAGTTTACGGTTAATGGCATGGCTGATATGGTTAGTGGTATCACTTTGGACGATAACTTGCTAAATGGCGACAACCAGACCTATGTTATAACAGATGATGCCAACACAATTCTTGGACTGCCACCAACATTGGCTGCGATTGAAGGCGTAAACTTTGATGAAGCCGGTGCTGGGGTATGTCTTATATGGCATTTGACCTATGCGGATGGACTAACAGGTCTTGAAGCAGGAAATAACGTTTCTGATTTGGTTGGCGGATATGCACTTTCAAATTCAATAATGGTCACTAGGAATGCTCTTAATGGAGGTACTTTATCAGGCGGACCATACGAGTTTGTTGTTGACGGAACACCGGATAAAGCAACAGACCTAGCTTTGGATGACACCGCAGTTAACGGTGGAAATAGTGGTTTTGTAATTACCGATGCGGATTTGAAGATTCTTGGATTGCCACCCACTTTGGAAGCCGCTCAAGGGGTTGATTTCGATAGTGCAGGGGCAGGGGTTTGCTTAATCTGGCATATTACTTATGAGGATGGATTGGTAGGTCTGGAAGTAGGAATGAATGCGGGAGATTTAGATGGTTTCTTCGCCTTGTCCAATTCAATAACCGTAACCCGAGAACCATTGGATGCGGGAACACTTTCTGGAGGTCCTTTTACTTTTACCATAGACGGCTCACCTGACATGGTAAGTAACATCACATTAGATTCCAGTAATTTAAACGGTTCTAACCAGACCTATGTAATTACGGATGATGTCCTCAATATCTTAGGTTTGCCGCCTACCTTGGCTGCGGTAAAAGGCGTAGATTTTGATGGAGCGGGAGTGGGTGTTTGTTATATTTGGCACTTAACGTATGAGAATGGTATTGTTGGTTTGGAGGCTGGAGAAAATCTGGATAATCTTTTTGGTGATTTTGACCTTTCCAATTTTATTACGGTCACCAGGGAATAATTTTTGAAAAAGAAAATTTATTTTGCTGTGAAGCCCAAGCGGAAGTTTGGGCTTTATTTATGGCTAATACCAGATATAAATATGCTCTATGCTAAATAGCTACCACTCCCTTAATATGTGGATGGGGATTGTAATCTACAAGCGTGAAATCATCGAACTTAAAATCAAATATATTTCTTACCTCCGGATTAAGAATCATTTTTGGAAGTGGTCTGGGTTCCCTACTTAACTGAAGCTCTACCTGCTCCATGTGGTTGTTGTATATGTGGGCATCTCCAAACGTATGGATAAAATCCCCAGGCTCATAACCACATACTTGCGCCATCATCATGGTAAATAAGGCATAAGACGCTATGTTAAAGGGAACACCTAAAAAGATATCGGCACTTCTTTGATATAGTTGACACGAAAGTTTACCGTCAGCGACATAAAATTGAAAAAAGGCATGACAAGGCGGTAAGGCCGCTTTTCCGTTGGCCACATTTTCAGAGAACGATTTAGAGGTATTCGGCAGTACGCCTGGATTCCAAGCGGAGACCAGCATTCTTCTACTATTGGGATTGTTTTTCAGGGAATTGATAACCTCTTGGATTTGATCAATATCGTCACCGTTCCAATTGCGCCATTGATGGCCGTAAACCGGTCCTAAGTCACCATTCTCATCTGCCCACTCATTCCATATACGTACACCATTTTCCTTAAGGTAATCAATATTGGTATCGCCTTTAAGAAACCACAACAGTTCGTACACAATGGACTTTAAGTGCAACTTTTTCGTAGTAACCATAGGAAATCCTTCGCTGAGGTCAAACCGCATTTGGTAGCCAAAAACGCTTTTGGTCCCCGTTCCTGTGCGGTCTCCTTTTTGGTTTCCTTCAGCTAAAACATGTTTAAGTAAATCGTGGTATTGTTTCATAAGTCCCAAGCCTTCCTAAGGGCATATTCCCTTTGGTTAAGTTTTGTAAAAATAGGAAAAGCCTATTGCCCTTTTGTCAAAGTCTGATAGGCTTTTATTAAAAATTATTAACCAAAGATTTAAGCACCCGTTTTGCGGGGTAGATGGCTTCACCCCAAAATCATACCTGCTATGGTCGCAGATAATAGGGAGGCCAAAGAACCGCCTAGTACCGCTTTCATTCCAAACTCTGAAAGGGTTTTTCTCTGACCCGGAGCCAGGGAACCAATCCCGCCAATCTGTATGCCTATAGAAGCGAAATTTGCAAATCCGCATAACATATAGGTTGCCATAATGATGGATTTATTGAACTTTAAGTGTGGCAGAGTTGTCATATCCTTTAATTCCGCCAGTTGAATGTAGCCTACGAATTCACTGGCCGCAAGCTTAATACCCAATAACTGACCCATGAGCATGATATCCTCATTGGCAACACCTATTAACCACATCAGTGGTGCGAATATGGTCCCTAAGATGGCTTCCAGCGAAAATTTCTGATAAGAGGTATTATTCGCAATCCAACCATTCAGGCTTGTAAGGTCTCCCGTCCATTCCAAAATGCCATTAATCATTGCAATGATGGCGACAAAAACCAATAACATGGCCCCAACATTTACGGCTAGTTTCAATCCTTCCGTAGTTCCATTGGCAATTGCATCCAAAATATTGGAACCTATTTTTTCTGAGGAAACACTAACGTCCGTATTTATGGTTTCCGTCTGTGGATATAACATTTTAGAAATAACAATTGCACCTGGGGCCGCCATGACCGAAGCCGCCAATAAATGTTTGGCAAACACAAGCTGTAGCACTTCGTCCTCACCTCCCAAAAATCCAATATAGGCCGCAAGTACCGCTCCGGCAACAGTAGCCATTCCTCCGATCATTACTAAAAGAATTTCTGAGCGGTTCATTTTTTCCAAATAGGCCTTAATCAAAAGTGGGGCCTCCGTTTGGCCAAGAAATATATTTCCGGCAACGGATAAGCTTTCTGCACCTGAGATACCCAGACTCTTGGACAATAACCAAGCTAGGCCTTTTACAACCTTTTGTATAATTCCTAAGTAGAACAATAAAGACGTTAGCGCTGAAAAGAAAATAATGGTAGGTAATACCTGAAAGGCGAAAATATAACCAAAAGTATTGGTGTCTACGACAAGGCCTTCAAAAAGGAATTTACTTCCCGCCCGGGTAAACTCCAGAATACTCACGAATACTTTACCAATCTGTTCGAAAACGAGTTGAACAAAAGGAACCTTTAAAACTCCTATGGCAATAATCAATTGCAAAGAGAGTCCTATTCCAACGGTTCTCCAATTTATTGCCCTTCTATTTGAACTGGATAAAAATGCAATTCCCATCAGCACCAGCATTCCTAAAATGCCACGCCACAGGCTATTTATGGAGAAACCTTCGTTCTCAACCACTGTAACAGAGGTTGGGGTTTCAATGTCGTTAAGGGTAATGGTGTCCACGGAATTTGAGATTGTATCAATTCCTACTGGGGTCTGAGAGAAGGTGTTAAGGGAGCAAATTAGGGCAAGAATAATGAACAGTAACCAAGTACTTTTTTTCATGTAGCGGTATTTGTACTTTAGTTTCTTTTGGAAATCTCATCCCTTAGTTTGGCCGCCTTCTCATAATCTTCATTGGCAACGGCCTTTTTGAGTTCTTTTTCAAGTTCCTCTATACTTAATTCTTGGTAGCCGTCCGAGGCACCTGACTCTATCTCAACAGTTTCGCCTTCTTGTAGAATTTCATCTACCATAATACTATCGTCATTTTTCTTTTCTTTGTCCTTTGTTGAGAATTTTAAAAAGATGCCAGCCTTGTCCAAAATGGTTTTATAGGTAAAAATAGGGGCGTTAAATCTGAGGGCTAAAGCAATGGCGTCACTCGTACGGGCGTCTATAATTTCTTCTATTCCGTCCCTTTCACAGATTATACTCGAATAAAAAACACCGTCTACTAATTTATGTATGATGACCTGTTTGATGACAATATCAAAACGGTCGGAAAAATTCTTAAAAAGGTCATGTGTAAGTGGTCTGGGAGGCTTAATTTCCTTTTCTAACGCAATCGCGATAGACTGAGCCTCAAAAGCACCGATGACAATGGGGAGTTTGCGGTCTCCTTCAACTTCATTCAATATAAGGGCATATGCGCCATTTTGGGTTTGGCTATAAGAAATCCCTTTTATTTTTAATCGTACTAGACTCATAGGTTTTATTAACTAAAAAAGGCTGTTCAAAATACTTGGGACGCCAACTATTTGAACAGCCCTTTCGGGGCACAAATTAACAAAAATTAAGCGTTTTGGGCTTTAAATTCCTTTAATTTTTCTATCAATTCGGGTACTACTTCAAAGGCATCTCCTACTATTCCATAATCCGCAGCTTTAAAAAAGGGCGCTTCAGGATCGGTATTGATGACTACTTTGGTTTTGGAGGCACTAACCCCCGCAAGATGTTGAATTGCACCTGATATTCCAATAGCAATATAAAGATTACTTGCTACGGGTTTTCCTGTTTGCCCTACATGCTCACCATGAGGTCTCCAACCCAAATCCGACACTGGCTTTGAGCAAGCGGTTGCAGCTCCCAAAACATCGGCCAATTCTTCTATCATTTCCCAGTTTTCAGGACCCTTTAAACCTCTACCCGCGGATACTACTATATCAGCGTCGGCTATGGTTGCCTTTCCAACCACCTTGTCGATGTCCACAGATTTAGTGGTAAACGCATCATCATCCAAAGAAACTAAAAAATCTTCTAATGAAACTTCAACCTTATTTTCAATTACACCGAAGGCGTTATTGGACACACCAATTATTTTTATATCGGACTTAATCTCGGTATGCGCAAATCCCTTGTTACTGAAAGCCGTTCTTTTTACTTTAAAGGGACTAGTGCCCTCAGGTGCTTCTACCACATTAGGGACATATCCGGCTTCCAATGATGCCGCCAAAAGTGGCGCCATATATTTAGTATCCGCGCTTGAACTTACTATAATTACGCTCGCACTTTCTTTTTGTGCAGCTTGTGAGATAGCTTGGGCATACGCCTTAGCATTAAATGTAGCCAATGCATCATTTTTAATGTTAAGCACCTTGCTGATTCCATAGGTACCCAACTCTTCGTTCGAATTAGAGTTGATAGCAATTGCAGTGGCAGTCGTGCCCAACTGCTTCGCAACGGACGCTGCATAGGATGCTACTTCAAAGGCATTCTTTTTGAATTTTCCGTTTTCGGACTCTGTATATACTAGTACTGACATTTTTTTAATTTTTGATTCTTAAATTATGGCAAGTAAACTGACTAAATGACCTTGGCCTCATTATGGAGCAAGTTCACCAATTCATCTACATTATCTGCCAATTTTACAGTTCCTTTTGGTGCGGGCTTATCAAATTTGATATCCGTTGTTTTTATGGCCGTATCTATGGGTTCTACAACATTGAGTTTTTTCTGTCGTGCTTGCATAATGCCACGCATGTTAGGAATTCTTAAATCGCTTTCTTCAACTAGGCCTTTTTGTCCGCCTACTACGAGTGGTAAGCTAGTGCTCAAGGTTTCCTTTCCACCATCAATTTCCCTGATTGCAGTAGCCTTATCGCCGTCCACTTCAAGACTGATGCAGGTATTTACAAAATTCATATCCAAAAGGGATGCAAGGATACCGGGAACCATTCCACCATTGTAATCAATGGATTCCCTTCCTCCAATAATCAAGTCATAATCTCCATCCTTTACAACCTGAGCCAATTGTTGGGCAACGAAAAATCCATCCGTGGGTTCTGCATTGACACGGATGGCTTCGTCCGCACCAATGGCCAGGGCTTTTCTCATGGTAGGTTCAACATTGGCCCCGCCAACAGTCGCAATATGCACCGTTGCACCTTGTTTTTCCTTAAACCACATAGCTCTTGTTAACCCAAATTCATCATTAGGATTAATGACGAACTGTACGCCGTTAGTATCGAATTTAGTATCACCATCAGTGAAATTTATTTTAGAAGTAGTGTCCGGAACATTACTTATACAAACTAATATTTTCATTAATCAAATGCTTTTAAAATGATGGTCACGAAGATAACTATTAATTTCGAAATTTACTATGCATGCATAGTAAATTTTATTGCTTTTTTGATTCTGCCAAAGGATATTTTGATATATAATTTGCTATTTTTGCTTGCTTTCAATCCAACAATTATTTACAGAAATGAAAACACTACAATTTAGAGAAGCGATAGCTGAAGCTATGTCCGAGGAGATGCGCAGGGATGAGTCCATTTATTTAATGGGAGAGGAAGTTGCGGAATATAATGGCGCTTATAAAGCTTCTAAAGGAATGTTGGATGAATTTGGAGCCAAACGGGTTGTTGACACGCCTATTTCAGAACTAGGTTTTGCCGGGGTTGCTGTTGGTTCTACCATGACGGGTAACCGACCTATAGTGGAATTTATGACCTTCAACTTTGCTTTGGTAGGGATTGACCAAATTATAAACAATGCGGCCAAAATAAGACAAATGTCCGGCGGGCAATTTCCGTGTCCAATTGTTTTTAGGGGCCCTACGGCTTCTGCAGGTCAGTTGGCAGCAACGCATTCACAGGCTTTTGAAAGCTGGTATGCCAATTGCCCTGGTTTAAAGGTAATTGTTCCATCCAATCCCGCTGATGCGAAAGGGCTTTTAAAAGCCGCTATCCGTGATGACGATCCGGTCATTTTCATGGAATCTGAACAAATGTACGGGGATAAGGGGGAGGTCCCTGAAGGGGATTACGTAATACCAATTGGTGTTGCGGATATTCGCAGGGAAGGTAAAGATGTTACCATAGTTTCTTTTGGGAAGATTATTAAGGAAGCGGACAAAGCTGCGGATGAGTTGGAAAAGGAAGGAATTAGTTGTGAGATCATAGATTTACGTACCGTAAAACCTATGGATTATGATGCCATATTAAAGTCTGTCAAAAAAACGAATCGCTTGGTGGTATTGGAAGAGGCCTGGCCTTTTGGGAATGTAGCTACGGAAATCACTTATCACGTTCAGGCACATGCTTTTGACTATCTGGACGCTCCAATCGTAAAAATTAATACGGCAGATACGCCTGCGCCATATTCTCCGGTTTTGTTAGAGGAGTGGTTGCCCAATCATAAGGATGTTGTTAACGCCGTTAAAAAAGTGTTATATAAATAATCGGTATCCTTTGTAAAAGTATCTTAGCTTCTTCGACCAAGGTTGAAGAAGCTTTTTTTTGATATGTTAATTGCGACGTAGCTTCTTTGGAATACATCATCATTCATGAAACAAACCTTAATTTCCCTTTTCATTTTATTTTCAATTCTAGTGCATTCACAGACCAAGGTTGGCGGAATTGTGGTGGATGAAGCTGGCGAGCCTGTGGCCTTCGCAAACATACTTTTTAAAAATTCTACAGAGGGGACCATTACCAATGACGACGGTAGATTCTATTTGGAATCCGATAACAATCATGAGGTGCTTGTAATTTCTTTTATTGGATTTGATAATGTTGAGATGCCACTGACTACCAGGGTGATGTACAATATGAAAATCACACTGATAGAGGCTACGGAACAGCTAAACGAGGTAATCCTGATTTCAGGAAAACAATCAAAAAAAATAATCCTGCGGTAGATATACTTCGCAAAATTTGGGCCAAGAAACGGGAAAATGGAGTGCGTAAGTTTAATCAGTATGCATTCGATAAATATGAAAAGGTAGAGTTTGATCTGAACACTATAGATAGTGCCTTGATGAAACGAAAGATATTCAAAGGGCTTGAGTTTATTTTTCAAGATTTGGATACTTCAAGAATTACTGGGAAAACGTATTTGCCCATCTTTTTGAACGAGACATTTTCAAAAGTTTACGGAGATAACATCCTAAAGGAAGAAAAGGAAGAAATATTGGGAAACAAGAACTCTGGGTTCGAGAACAATCAAGCGATAATAGCTTTCGTAAAGGACTTGTACCAGAGTTATGATATCTATGACAACTATCTAAAGTTTTTTGATAAAAGCTTTACCAGCCCACTCTCGCGGACAGGTGTGGACACCTACAACTACGCCCTGCGGGACAGCGCATTTATCGATAACAAATGGTGTTACAACATCGTTTATTACCCTAGACGGAAGAACGAGCTCACCTTTAAAGGTGATTTTTGGGTGAACGATTCCACATGGGCCATCAAGAATATCAACCTTGAAGTTACCAAAAGCGCTAACATCAACTGGGTAAAGGAGATTTACATAGAACAGGATTTTAACGTGGTAAACGATTCTGTCTTTCTATTGAAAAGGGATTATATGCTTAGTGATTTTAGTTTTCAAAAGAAAGAGGAATCAAGAGGTGTCTACGGGAAACGAACAACAGTTTTTGATAACTATAAATTTAATGACCCTAAGCCAAACGAATTTTATAGGAGAGACATAAATCCGTTGGATATTGATGTCATTGTAAAGGACGATGCTTTTTGGGAAAAGAACCGCTTGGAATCCTTGAACAAGGACGAGGCAGGGATTTACAAACTTTTGGACACACTAAAAACGGTGCCCAAATTCAAGTCTTACTATAATTTGGTGAGTATACTAGGTTCCGGATATGTAGAAATCGATAAATGGAATCTTGATGTTGGAACCATCTATGATTTTTTTGGGTACAACGATGCCGAAGGGCCACGGGTCCGTATTGGGGCTAGGACTTATTTTGGACAAAATGATCCTTGGCGTTTAGAAGGGTATACCGCTTACGGATTTACGGATAACAGATTTAAATACGGAATATCAGGTAAATTTTTGTTGGACCGCAAAAGCAGATTGATAGTATCCGGAGGAAATCGAAGGGATATTGAGCAGCTTGGTGTTAGTCTCACCGCCACGAACGACGTACTGGGCCGGAGTGTTGCCTCTTCATCCTTACTAACGGTCGGTGCCAATAACCGGCTAACGAATATTAATTTAAGTGCCCTTAATTTTGAAATGGAACCCATCACAAATTTCAGGGTTTCGCTAGGCGGAACATTCCGGACGTTAAGTTCTGCATTACCCAATGACTTTAGTTTAGAATATATAGATGCCGATTCCCCCACGGGAATATCTTCGGAGATTAGACAGTTTGATTTTAATACATTGTTAATATATACACCAGGAAAGAAGACCATTGGTTATGGAGTAGAGCGCAGGGATGTGAACGATACCTACAGTACCCTACTTCTGAATTTCACGAAAGGAACAGAAGGCTTGCTGGATAGCGATTTTAATTACAGCAAGCTGCAGTTTTCATACAGTCAGCCATGGCAAATTGGAGGTTTTGGTAGGTTATTGAGTACATTGGAATTGGGGAAGACTTTTGGTGAAGTGCCGCTGGGTTTACTAAGTGTGGTACCGGGGAACCAGACGTTCTTCTCTAATTATGGCACGTTCCCCAATCTGGATTTCTATGAATTTGTGACGGATACCTATGCTTCGGTTCATTTAGAACATAATTTTAATGGACGATTGTTTTCTAGGATACCTTTCATGCGTAAATTGAATCTAAGGGAAATTGTAGGATTGAGAGGGGTTTGGGGAAGTCTTTCCGTTGCGAATAGAGCGCTAAGTGCTCCGGCAACCTTAACTACACCATTGAGGGCGCCTTCGGATAAGATTTATTACGAGTATTCATTTGGGGTAGGAAACATTTTTAAAATATTCCGAATCGATTTTAATTTTAGAGGTAATTATCTAGATAACCCCGATGCAAGGCCTTTTGGTGTCACCGGAACCTTTGGCTTCAATTTTTAAGAAGATTTCGTACACGGGCAATTTGGCAAAACGAAAATCGTTTTGCTTAGAAATAATGATTTATTAAAATTCAAGAACCATGGAGGAAGTAACTTTTGACGTATTGATAGAAATACCAAAGGGCAGTAGAAATAAGTATGAGTATGATTTTACATTGAACAAGATTCGTTTTGATAGGACCTTGTTTTCCTCAATGATGTATCCGGGTGATTATGGTTTTGTTCCGGAGACATTAGCTCTGGACAAAGATCCTCTGGATGTTCTAGTGTTAGGGATAGAACCAACATATCCTATGGTGGTCATGGAAGTTAAACCAATAGGTGTTTTTCATATGGCAGATGAAAAAGGACCTGATGAGAAAATAATTTGTGTGCCCGTTTCCGACCCCATATGGAGTAGGAGGGATGATATCAGCGACTTAAATCCACATAGATTAAAGGAAATTGAGCATTTCTTTCAAGTTTATAAAGATCTAGAGAAGAAAAAGGTAGATACCGGAGGTTGGGGAGACGCTGAGGAGGCCATAAAAATTTATCACGAATGTGTAAAACGCTATGAAGAAAGCGAACATAAAAAGAAGCGCACGTTTACGATTTAAGTAACCTATTTTTAATTTTAAGCCACCTTACTTTATTGTAAGGTGGCTTTTTTTATTCTGTTCTATTTTACTACTTTAGCACCCGCTTAAAAAACTATAAATAATCAAACAAATGGAATTAATCGTAAACTATTTACCGGCATTCGGTATCCTGGCTTTGATCTTCGTATTCGTAAAGAATATATGGGTCGGCAAACAAGATGAAGGAGACGCCAAAATGGCTAGAATTGCCAAGAATATTGCCGATGGCGCAATGTCCTTCTTAAAAGCGGAGTACAAGATCCTTTCGGTCTTTGTTATAGCCGTTGCTATCTTATTGTATTTTAAGGGTAGTAATGAAACTGGTTCCCACGGTATGGTGGCACTTTCGTTTATAGTGGGCGCCATCTGTTCCGCGCTTGCAGGATTTATTGGAATGCGTGTGGCTACGAAGGCGAACGTAAGAACAACACAAGCGGCTAAAACATCATTGGGTAAGGCATTAGAAGTTGCTTTTGTCGGTGGTGCAGTAATGGGATTGGGTGTCGTTGGTCTTGGGGTTCTAGGACTCAGTGGACTGTTTATGATTTATCAAAATATATGGCCGGGTGCGGATAACCTTGGATTGGTATTGAACGTCCTTTCCGGATTCTCATTAGGAGCGTCCTCGATTGCCCTTTTCGCCCGTGTAGGTGGAGGTATTTATACCAAGGCTGCTGATGTTGGAGCGGATTTGGTTGGAAAGGTAGAAGCGGGTATTCCTGAAGATCACCCGCTGAACCCTGCTACGATCGCGGATAACGTAGGTGATAACGTTGGTGATGTTGCAGGTATGGGAGCGGATTTGTTCGAGTCCTATGTTGGTTCCATTATTGGTACCATGGTATTGGGAGCTTTTATCATTACTCCAGATTTCGCTGGTTTAGGTGCAGTATATCTTCCATTGGTGTTGGCCGCGGTAGGTATCATCATGTCCATTATCGGAACATTTTTTGTTCGGGTTAAGGATGGCGGTAACCCACAGACTGCTTTAAATATCGGTGAGTTTGGTTCTGCATTTTTAATGGTAATTGCCTCATACTTTATAATCAATGCCTTAATTCCTGAATCTGTAGAGGGTCTTCCAAGCGGAGCCATGGGAATATTTTATGCTACGTTGGCCGGTTTGATTGCTGGTCTAGGAGTTGGTAAGATTACTGAATACTATACCGGTACCGGTACAAAACCTGTGAACTCTATAGTTCGTCAATCAGAGACTGGTGCGGCTACAAACATAATTGCAGGATTGGGTGTGGGAATGATGTCTACTATGATTCCTATTTTATTAATTGCTGCGGCCATATTGATTTCACATCATTTTGCAGGTCTTTATGGTATCGCGATTGCTGCGGTAGGAATGTTAGCGAATACCGGAATTCAACTGGCGGTTGATGCTTACGGACCTATTTCCGATAACGCTGGTGGTATCGCCGAGATGGCGGAATTAGACCCGGAGGTTAGGGAGCGTACGGATAAATTGGATGCGGTAGGTAACACTACTGCTGCTATTGGAAAGGGCTTTGCGATTGCTTCTGCCGCTTTAACGGCTTTGGCGTTGTTCTCCGCCTTTATGAAGGTTGCCAATGTAAGTTCTATTGATGTTTCTAAACCTACCGTAATGGCAGGGCTGCTAGTAGGTGCAATGCTGCCTTTTGTATTCTCGGCATTGTCCATGAATGCTGTTGGTCGTGCTGCAATGGCAATGATTGAAGAAGTTCGTCGTCAGTTCAGGGATATCCCTCAATTAAAAGCTGCCTTGGAGGTTATGCGAGCGGTAGATTCAGATATGTCTAAAGCAACTCCGGAACAACGCGCGACTTTCGATGCCGCAGATGGATATGCCGAGTACGATAAGTGTGTGGATATCTCAACAAAGGCTTCTATTAAAGAAATGGTATTGCCGGGTCTTTTGGCCATAGCCGTACCCGTTGCAGTTGGATTCATTGGTGGTGCAGAAATGTTAGGAGGTCTTTTGGCCGGTGTAACTTCTGCAGGTGTGCTAATGGCTATTTTCCAATCTAACGCCGGTGGCGCTTGGGATAATGCTAAGAAAATGATAGAGTCCGATGGACGTAAAGGTTCAGATGCTCACAAGGCAGCCGTAGTTGGTGATACTGTTGGTGATCCTTTTAAGGACACCTCAGGTCCTTCTTTGAACATCTTGTTAAAATTGATGTCCGTAGTGGCATTGGTCATTGCGCCAAGTATCGCTATTAGTGGGGATACTATGACAGCTTACAACGAAGCAAAAATAAACACGGAGGTTGTTGCAAAACAAATGCAAAAGCGTGTTGAGGTTAAGATGGACAAAAATGATGATGGAAATACAACTGCTGTAATTACTACGACGACTACGGAGAACGGTGAGGAAAAGGTTACTGAACAAGTTTTTGAAGGTACCGAGGAGGAAGTAAAAGCTAAAATTGAGGCATTCAACGCTGCCTCAAAGGATGTGAAAGTTCAAGTAGAGAAAGTTGTTGAAGAAATTGAGGAAGAACGGAACTAAAATTCTTTCTTCTTTAAGAAAAGCCCTTATTCAAACTTGAATAAGGGCTTTTTTATTACTGCAATTTAAAAGTTATGGGCTGCGTAAATGGAACTTTTACTGGTGTACCCCTTTGCTTACCAGGTTTCATTTTTGGCAGTTTCTTTAAAATTCGTTCTGCTTCGTCCTCTAATAATTGATGAGGCCCTCTTTTCTTAATTGCACCAATAGTCCCATCTTTTTGTATAATGAATTGTGTGCTTACCCTACCTTGCAAGCCTATTTCCTGAGCCAATTCTGGGTATCTGAAATGTTTCTTTATATGCTTTTGCATCATTTCGTTAAAACAGGCCCTTTTGTCTTTTTCGTTCTCGCAACCAGGAAAAATTGGGACTTCTTCTATGGTAATCCAATTCACATCTACATCTTCTTCAATCTCGTCCACCTCAATTTCGTCCACCTCTAGAATTTCGGTGTCCGGATTTGCTTCCGTAGAAAGGATTTCCGTCTCCTCAATTTCTACATTATCTTCTTCTATTTTTATTTCAGGAGGTAATACTTGTTTTATTTTGGGCTTTTCAATTTTAAATTTTTCCAAGGGCTCTTCTTCAATCTCACTTTCGGAAACGATCATCGATAGGTCATAAATAGCATCCGATTCGTATGTTTTCCATTCAAGAGCAGCGAAAGTCAGTAGCATTACGATCAATAATCCAAAGACAAAATACAGGCTGCTATTTTTGTTCAAGTCTTTTTTAGGGTTCTTTTTTAGTTCCATTTTTTTAATTTTTAAGAATTAACAAGTACTTAAAGCTAAGACAAGGAATCAGGGATTGAAAGGACTACTGAGTAAAGTAGCTCTTTCATTGAGTAAAGCGAACTTAATAGGTTTCTAGGTTAACAAAAAGTATTTAGAGAAAAAATGAATAGAAATTCTCTGTGAGGATATGTAGCCCTGTTTTTTTTTAAATTTATTATTGTTCAAACAGCTTTGACTTTGGTTTCATTCACTTTCTTTGCAAAGAATTGTATTATATTCATTGATGATGGACTACAGTGACCTTACAACATTAGTAATAGCCTTTGGTCTCGGTTTATTGGTGGGTCTACAACGGCAACGCCACGAAGATGAAATGGCCGGGGTACGCACGTTTACGCTTATAGCTATTTTGGGGGTGCTTTCTGGATTTTTATCGCGTGATTTTGAAAATCCTTACTTGTTGCCGCTCATGGGTATCTCGCTAACCGCCCTCTTAGTAGTGGCCAATATCATAAAGCTCAGAAAGCTTTCAGACGCCGATATAGGGCAGACCACGGAGGTGGCCGCATTACTCATGTTCGCCATTGGTGCCTATCTGGTTATGGGTAATCAGGTTATAGGAGTTATCGTGGGTGGACTTTTGGCTATTTTATTATACGGTAAAGATCATCTTCATGATTTCATAGAAAATCTGAAGGATAAAGACCTTGCGGCCATTATGACCTTTGCAGGCATATCGCTTATCATATTGCCCATTTTACCTAATAAAACCTATGGTCCCATGGAGGTCCTCAACCCATACAATATTTGGCTCATGGTCGTTTTAATTGTGGGAATCAGCGTCGTCGGTTATTTCATTTATAAATACTTAGGAAAGAAAACAGGTATTATTTCCAATGGCATTCTAGGAGGTCTAATAAGTAGCACCGCTACTACGGTAAGTTATGCACGAAAAACGGCCGATGTCAAGAACATCAATAAAATTTCGGCCTTTATAATAACCACAGCCTCTGCAATTGCTTTGGTGAGGGTGATAATTGAGGTTAGTGTGGTCGTTCCTGAAAAACTTACCCAGCTCATTCTTCCCCTGGCGATCGAATTTTGTATAATGGCTATCATTTGTACCGTCTTATTCTATTTAATAAATAAGGACAATACCGATGATGAAATGCCGGAACCAGAAAACCCGGCACAATTCAAAAGTGCGCTTATATTTGGGTTATTGTACGGGCTTATTTTGTTGGCCGTCGCTTTCACCAAGAAGGAATTTGGAAACGAAGCACTTTATGCCGTAGCTATTATTAGTGGCTTGACGGATGTTGACGCAATTACCCTATCACTCTCGCAGCTAATGAAAGGCGATAGTTTGGCCACGACTACCGGTTGGCGATTGATTTTATTGGCCACACTTTCCAATTTACTTTTTAAGGGAATAATGGCCGCCGTATTGGGTTCTAAAGGCCTTGCCAAGTGGATTGGCATATCATTTGGACTATCTATTGTTTTTGGATTATTCATAATCTGGCTCTGGCCGAATTCATGGCACTTTTAATATGACGCTATTCGGAAAAAAAGATAAATATCAAATCATAGTCTTCCAGACTTATGGAACGCAAAGTCATTTTTATACTAGAGGCAGGGCTTTGGAGGATGAGAATATCGATTTGGAGCAAAAAGGAATTTTAAACCTTTTAGTAAATTTTTATAAAAGGTTTGAGACCGATGAGGTGGTCAATACGTCCATCTTGACCAATTTAGGTGATGGCACCTCAATTTCTGGTAAGACAGATGATGAAGGCTATTTCTTAATTGATAAGCAAATGGATGCTCTATCGGGATTGGCAAATGAAGAAGGCTGGGTGAATTTTGAAATAGCGTTCACGGATTTCGACTTAAAACGGGAAATTTTGAACAAAAATAAATTCCCTGGAGAAATGTTGATTCCTAGTCCCGAAGCTTCTTTTGGTGTCATTAGTGATATTGACGACACCATTCTCCATACAGGTGTGGTCTCTTCCCTAAAATGGAAGGTTGCCATCAATACTATTTTTAAGAGGGCGACCAAAAGAATGGCTTTGGAAGGAGCGTCAGATTTCTATCACAGGTTGCACAGGGGAAATACAGGAACGGAAGCAAACCCTATATTTTATGTTAGCCATAGTCCATGGAATCTCTATCGGTATTTGGAACTCTTTTTAAAAACGAACAATTTTCCTAAAGGACCTATTCTGCTCCGAAGTATGTCCAGCTTCAGATCTCGAAATAAAACGGACGGATTACCCGAAAAACAACGTGAAATCTTAAACATTCTAAAAACTTATCCGAAATTATCATTTATACTGATTGGAGATAGTGGTGAGAAAGACGGGGACATTTACCAAGAAATTGCGGGACAATTTCCAAAACAGGTAAAAGCTATCTATTTACGAATCGTGACAGATTCAAAACGAATGCTACGTATTAAGAACTTATTTGCAAATTTTAAGGATATTCCGTTTTTAATAGTAGAGAAAACAGAAGACGCCATTACCCACGCGAAGGAACATGGTTTTATTTCCTAGAACAGCCCGTGAATCTCGGCATCAATTTTATTGATTACGGTGCCCAGGTCCTCTGGGCTATCGACAAAGTCCAATTTATCCACATCTATGACTAAGAGATTTCCTTTTTCGTAACCATGAACCCATGCTTCATAACGCTCGTTCAATCTACTCAAATAATCTATAGAAATAGTGTTTTCATATTCCCGGCCCCTTTTATGAATCTGATTGACCAAATTGGGAATGGAACTTCTAAGATATATCAATAAATCAGGGGGTTTTACCAGCGTTTCCATCAACTCGAACAAACTGGAATAGTTCTTAAAGTCCCTGTTCGTCATCAATCCCATAGCGTGTAAATTGGGTGCGAAAATATGGGCATCCTCGTAAATAGTCCGGTCTTGGATAATGTTTTTACCACTTTCCCTAATTTGTAATATCTGCCGATACCTACTGTTTAGGAAATAAATCTGAAGATTGAAGCTCCATCGCTCCATCTGATTATAAAAATCGTCCAGATAAGGATTGTCCACAACGTCTTCAAAATGAGCTTCCCATTTGTAGTGTTTGGCCAATAATCTTGTCAGCGTGGTTTTCCCTGCTCCAATATTTCCGGCTACGGCAATGTGCATTGTGGTCAGTTTTTACGGTTAGTTCCCTTGAAAAGTTGTGCCGCACAATATACAAAGTATATTAAGTTTTAAGAAAAATAGTGGATGAAATACGGCATTAATTCGTAACCTATTTTGTAAACAGGTTTACCACTATTAAATAAGGTGAGAATAATTTTTAAAAGAAACAATTTTCATACTTTTGTGGTATCAAATAAGAGGAAGGATTTGACTGATTGCAACCTCGTTAAAAATGCTAAAGCAGTTTGTTCCAAATTTGATTTTGGAATCTCTTTCCAAGGGACTTGTAAGCTACTTTTTTATATCCTGTCAAATCTTCTTCATTCTAAAATAGTGTAATGGCATATTTATTTACATCAGAATCTGTTAGTGAAGGACATCCAGATAAAGTTGCAGACCAGATAAGTGATGCTTTGTTAGATCATTTTTTGGCTTTTGACCCAGAAAGCAAAGTGGCATGCGAGACGTTGGTGACAACGGGTCAAGTCGTGCTTGCCGGAGAAGTGAAAAGTGATACTTATTTGGACGTTCAGAATATTGCGAGGGAAGTCATCAACAATATTGGCTACACCAAAGGAGAATATCAGTTCAGTGGTGATTCCTGTGGCGTAATTTCTTTAATTCACGAGCAATCCCAAGATATTAACCAAGGTGTGGATCGCGGTTCCAAGGAAGAGCAGGGTGCCGGGGATCAAGGTATGATGTTCGGATATGCAACCAAGGAAACGGAGAACTACATGCCGTTGGCATTGGATATTTCCCATCGTATTTTAAGGACCTTGGCGGAGATAAGGAGAGAAGGTAAGGAAATTTCCTATCTAAGGCCAGACGCCAAAGCGCAGGTTACCATCGAGTATTCCGACGACAACGTACCACAGCGTATTGATACCATTGTAGTATCTACGCAACACGATGCTTTTAACACGGACGACGATAAAATGTTGGCGAAGATTAAATCGGACATCATTTCCATCCTTATCCCCAAGGTAAAGGCGCAACTTCCCGTAGGGATACAGCAACTTTTTGACAATCAAATTAATTTTCACATCAACCCAACGGGGAAATTCGTAATCGGCGGTCCCCATGGAGATACAGGTCTTACGGGAAGAAAAATAATCGTTGATACCTATGGTGGAAAGGGCGCTCATGGTGGCGGAGCATTCAGCGGAAAGGATCCCAGTAAGGTAGATCGGAGCGCGGCGTACGCGGCTAGACATGCAGCCAAGAATTTAATCGCGGCGGGTGTTGCAGATGAAATTCTAGTTCAAGTGAGCTATGCGATCGGAGTAGTAGAACCAACTTCAATTTTTGTGGATACTTATGGCACCTCTAAAATAGCACTAAGCGATGGGGCAATTGCGGAGAAAGTCGCCCAACTATTTGATATGCGCCCTTTTGCCATTGAAGAACGCTTAAAACTCAGAAATCCAATTTATTTGGAGACGGCGGCTTATGGCCATATGGGGAAAGAACCACAAACGGTAACAAAGGTTTTTGAATCACCTTACAATGGTAGGGTAGAAAAAGAAGTAGAACTTTTTACTTGGGAAAAGTTGGATAGCGTAGACAAAATCAAGGCCGCTTTTGGGATCAATTAATTTTTCACTTAATTCCATTTGGACATTTATCCAGATATCGTTTTACATTCCCGTATGGGGGATATGAGAGAGCAACTTAACCAAGTTGCTCTGTTTGTTTTATAACTGGTAAAATAACAATACTTTCACAGGAAAACCTTGTTGAAGGAGATGCATTTTATGATAGTAATAGCATAGCCTCTTCATTCTGAACAATCTAAAACAGGTTGTACACCACACTAATCACTACGTTTACCACAAAAATCAAAATGTAAGAAAAATACTACATATCTTTGAATGGTTATTAATCGTGACTCCCAAATCACACCATATTTAAAAAGATGAAATACGTAGTACTAGTACAAACTAAAGATGGACAGCGACAAGTACAGGTTGACGCCCCAAAAGTTGACCTGAGCTTGCTTTTATCCTATTGTATGGATTCTTTAAATAGCCTAATGAAAGCCTAATCTACTGCCCTATGAAAACCTACTTAAAACTCCGCTATGTGTTCTTGGCAATGTTAATATGTACGATATTGAACTCGTGCTCAAAGGATACCGACCTAGTCTCGGAGTACCTTATTAGGGACGCTGATAAAAATGAAGTTTCATTCGTATCTGAAAGAACTGTAAATTATAATTTTTCGGTGCCGGAAAATAAAAGATTCGCTAATTTGACACAATCTGCCAAAGGCATTGAAAACCTATAAAATTATCCAAGAATCATTGAGACCTGACACAGGTCATTTTAAAAAGAGTATTAATCGACAAAAATAGTACAATGAGAAATCAATTTAACCCAGAAACAGAAGTGCAAGTTTGCAGAAGTAATTTTTTATCCGGATTGGTTCTTTTGACCAAAAAACTTCTAATGTTCTAAAGTTTACATTCCCGAATCTTTACAAAAGCGACTCACCTACAAGTCGCTTTTTTTATCCGTTGTTGAGAATGGCTTTTAATTTATTTAAGGGAGATTACTTATTAATGGCAACAATTTTTTATTTGGTTTTACATGCTGCCATTTTAAAAAGCTTTTTATTTCATTAGCTTTAACCACCTAAAAGATATTTATGAAAACCGTTCTAACTAGATTTGTTCTATTGTTCACGATAGTCTTGTTCATTTCTTCCTGCAAGAGAACAACCAAAATTTCCAAAGACCAAATATCAGAAACTTATGTGGCCGACAATTATACCAAGAAGGAGGTAGATATAGAAATGAGGGATGGGGCAAAACTGCATACCACTATCTATTCGCCAAAGGATACCTCTAAAAAATATCCCATCCTCATGCAGCGTACCCCCTATAGCTCACGACCTTATGGGGAAGGCAACTTTAAGGAGCAGATAGGACCTAATATTCACTTAATGCTAGAAGGGAATATAATCGTGTACCAAGATGTGCGGGGCAGATGGTTAAGCGAAGGCCATTATGAAAACATGCGAGCTTACATTCCCAATAAAACGTCGGACCAGGATGTGGATGAGAGTTCGGATACCTATGATACAATTGAATGGTTGGTAAACAATGTGGAGAATAACAATGGTAAAGTTGGTGTATGGGGTATTTCCTATCCTGGATATTACGCAACGTATGCCACTATTGATGCGCATCCGGCTTTAAAAGCGGCCTCCCCGCAAGCCTGTATCGGGGATTTCTTTTTTGATGATTTTCATCATAACGGAGCTTATCTTTTGAGCTATTTTAGGGCTACTTCACTTTTCGGAACGCCGCGCCCTAATGGTGACCAACCTATTGACACGGCCTGGTACACATTGCCGGATATACAGACGGAGGATCAATACCAGTTCTTTTTGGACCAGGGGCCCTTAAAAAATCTAAACTCGTTTTTCGAATACGAAACGGCGGATACCCCACGAATGGGAGTGGAGGGTAAAACCGATGATTTCTTTTGGAACGAACTCATAGAGCATCCCAACTATGATGAACTATGGCAAAGCCGTGGTTTGATTCAGCATTTGGACAAATCGAAATCCCATGTGGCTACCATGATCGTTGGAGGGTGGTTTGATGCGGAAGATCTTTACGGTCCGTTAGAAACCTATAAAAAAATAGAGAAGAATCGTGAAGGATATAACACCATAGTTTTCGGACCGTGGGACCATGGGCGCTGGGCGAGAAGAAATGGTAGGAATTTAGTTGGTAACTACTATTTTGGGGATTCCATCTCAGAATTTTTCCAAGAAAATATAGAAACCAAATTCTTCAATCATTTTTTGAAGGGCGATGGCGATGCCGACAGCGGGTTGCCGGAAGCCTATGTATATGATTCGGGTAGAAAGGAGTGGGCAAAATATGATGCATGGCCTCCCAAAGGGATGGCCAAACAAGAATTTTTCCTCTCCGAAAATCAAGAATTGACAAAAGAACCTAATAGTATAACCGGCTTTCAATTTATAAGTGATGTCAAAAAACCGGTACCGTATTCAGAGGATATCAAAACAGTGTTTACACCCCGTAAGTATATGACGGACGACCAGCGTTTTGCCGCTCGCCGTTCCGATGTATTGGTTTTTGAGACAGATGTTTTGGAAGAGGATTTGACGCTGGCCGGGGATATTTTAGCAAAACTAAAAGTGGCCACCACGGGAACCGCTGCGGATTGGATTGTAAAAGTAATTGATGTTCACCCCGCGAACACGGAAACGAATGAAGAAATGCAGGATCATTTAAAAATGAGTAATTATCACCTAATGGTCCGTAGTGAGGTATTACGGGGGCGCTTCCGGAATAGCTTTTCCGACCCAGAACCTTTTGTGCCCAATCAGAAAACAGATGTGACCATAAAACTACAGGATGTGTTTCACACCATTAAAAAGGGACACAAGCTGCAAGTACAAGTACAGAGTACATGGTTCCCGCTCATAGATTTAAATCCACAGACCTATGTGGACAACATCTTTAAAGCGGATGAGGGCGATTTTAAAACACAGACCCATACAGTATTCACCGATTCTAGTCTGGAGTTTTCAGTATTGGATTAAAATTATATATGAGTGGTTTTAAATATGGATATTTTCAAAACCTATATTCACTATTAAGTGTTAATTAAAAATGGAAAAGTCAATAATCCTGGTTGTGATATTAACTATTATTGTCTCATGTAAAAATTCGAAAGAATCAATGGAACAACATGTTGCTGATTTCAAAATAATCGGAATATCAATCGAATCGACAAATGAAGGTGGAAAATCCGTAGAAGATATGGGTAAACTTTGGGGAAAATTTTACTCGGATGGAATCTCCGATAAAATAGCAAATAAAGAATCGGACCTGGTCTATTCAATTTTTACCGATTATGAAAGCGACTATACGGGAAAGTACACTGCTATTATTGGTCATAAGGTGGAATCATTGGAAGAAATCCCGGATGGACTTGTTGGAAGACAATTTAAAGGTGGAAAGTATGTAAAATTTGTGGCCAAAGGGGAAATGCCAAATGCTGTAGTGGATTTGTGGAAAAAAGTTTGGAAGGAGGATAAAGAATTAAAACGCAGGTATACGGCAGATTTTGAAGTTTATGGAGCAAAATCCCAAAATGGAGCAGAATCGGAAGTAGACGTTTTCATCGCCACAGAATGAAATAATATATAACGACTGTGCAATTCTTAGGACACTTCCGGTGTAATGCTATAAAATCATAAGGCCACAATCAGCCTATAGATGAAAATATTTCTCAATAATAATTGATTTCCTAATGAAACCCATTATCAAATTAAGATCGTTTGAGATAGAAGACAAAGTCCGTTTAGCCCAACTAGCGAACAATAAAAAGATTTATGATAATGTACGGGACCACTTTCCTTTTCCCTACAACGAGTCCAATGCTATTTCCTTTATAAATAGAACACTGGAGGAAAATCCAAAACAGACGTTCGGCATAACATACGAAGGTGAATTATGTGGTGGGATTGGTTTAATCCTGCAAACGGACGTGTACAGAAAAACCGCAGAAATCGGCTATTGGATTGGGGAGCCATTTTGGGGCAAGGGAATCACAACTAAAGCTGTAGCCCTCATAACGGAATACGGTTTCAATGAACTTGACCTGATCAGGATATACGCTGGGGTATTCGATTTTAATAAAGGTTCCATGAAAGTGCTCGAAAAAAATGGATTTATAAAAGAAGGGGTCTTTAAGAATGCCGTTATAAAGAATAACGGTATTTGCGATGAGCACCGCTACTATAAACTAAAGGAGGATTAAATAGGAACATTAAGGATATTTGAATTAAAGTTAGTGCAAATACAAAACCCTAATCTTCATCAGAAGAATCCAAAACCTTTAAATCCGCTAGGATTTTGTGAAATTTTTCCAAATCATTAGGTTTTTAAAACTTTCCTCCCTTAATTTGTGCTTTACAAAGTTCAAACATTTATTGAATAGTTATCAAGAAAGGTGGAGGGATTAGACCCTTTGAAGCCTTAGCAACCCTTTGTTCCTTACAAAGAAGGTGCTAAATTCTACCCTGGATTGGGGAAGGATAACCGTCATCGAAATTCTTTCGGTCTCACTTTCTTATAACTTTTTGATTTCACCTAACCGCGACGTCGGCTGGCTAGGGTTTGGCTTTTAATTTTTTTTGTGCCCCGAGCGGAGTCGAGGGGCCTAACTTTAAAAAAACAAGAAATCATGAGTGATCAAAAATTAGCAACAAACGCTTTACATGCAGGCCATGACACCGCCCTAACTGGAGGTACAAGGTCAGTACCTATTTATCAAACCACATCGTATGTATTTAAGGATACCGACCATGCCGCCAATCTGTTTTCTTTGGCAGAACTTGGATTTATCTATACACGCTTAAACAACCCCACCAATCAAATATTACAGGACAGATTGGCGGCAGTTGAGGGTGGTGTTGGAGCAGTAGTATTCGCTTCGGGAACTGCGGCTATTTCAACGGGATTATTAACGCTCTTAAGGGCTGGGGACCATATTGTGGCCTCCAGCAGTCTTTATGGGGGTACCTTTAATTTGTTGAATGTCACTTTGCCCAGATTGGGCATAACCACCACGTTTGTAGACGCATCCGACCCATCCAATTTCAAGGATGCTGTTAAGGAAAATACTAGGGCCTTTTTCGTAGAATCATTGGGAAATCCTAAACTGGACGTACTAGATTTGAAGGCTATTTCCAAGGAAGCCAAAGCGGCCAAAGTACCTTTCATTGTGGACAATACCGTGGCTACGCCTGTTTTATTAAATCCTATTGAACATGGCGCGAACTTGGTTATTCATTCACTGACCAAATATATTGGTGGACAAGGCAATTCATTAGGAGGTGCAATCATCGATGCCGGTACGTTTGACTGGACCAATGGTAAGTTCCCGGAATTTACGGAACCATCAGCAGGATACCACGGTTTGGTATACAGTGAAGCATTGGGTGCCGCTGCATTTACTTTTAAATTGATATTGGAAGGATTGCGCGATTTTGGGGGTGCTTTGAGTCCATTTAATGCCTTCCAAATCATTCAAGGATTGGAAACATTACCTGTTAGGATCAAGCAGCATAGCGCAAACGCTTTGGAGTTGGCAGAATGGTTGCAAGGTAGGTATGAAGTGGCGTGGGTAAACTATCCAGGTTTAAAAGGGAATAAATACTATGATTTGGCAAAGGAGTATTTGCCGAAAGGGCAAAGTGGTCTGGTGACTTTTGGCATAAAAGGTGGTTTCGATGCTGCCAAAAAAGTAACGGATGCGACCAAGATATTCTCTTTGTTGGCGAATATTGGGGATACGAAATCCCTGATTATTCACCCAGCTAGCACCACGCACCAACAATTGAACGATGAACAGCAAGCTGGTGCGGGAGTATCAAAAGATTTAATCCGGCTTTCAGTGGGGCTGGAGGATATAGCCGATTTAAAGGCAGATTTGGAACAAGCGTTCGCCGCTGTGGATAAATCTGTTTTTGCATAGCTCAAATGAGAATTCATTCCCCCTCTACAAATATAGGAGGAATGAATTCGTCATGGATTGAGAAAGGATAGTTTAGCACAAATCCAAAGCCCACCATAACCGAATATCTCCATTTAATTGAAGAGAGATACAATTTTATAGTCTAAACCTAAAATGCTACAGCATCTTAAAATTGAGCAGTATACCACTCTGGGTGGTGTTTCCCAAGATATAAAACTCTCCTACCAACTTTTTGGTCGGGAGCTTCATTCTGCACCTATCGTTTTGGTCAATCATGCCCTAACTGGTAATTCCAACGTCACTGGAAAGGAGGGCTGGTGGTCTGCACTGATCGGGAATGGAAAATGTATCGACACTCAAAAGTATACGGTACTTTCCTTTAATATTCCAGGTAATGGCTACGATAAGTTTGTCATAGATAATTACAAGGATTTTGTGGCAGGAGATGTGGCACGGATTTTCCTTTTGGGCTTGGGTCAGTTAGGGATAAATCGTCTATTCGCTATAATCGGTGGTTCGTTGGGAGGTGGTATAGCCTGGGAAATGGCTGCATTAAATTCCAAACTAACGCAACATTTGATTCCTGTAGCATCGGACTGGAAATCTACGGACTGGTTGATTGCCAACTGTCAAATTCAAGAGCAGTTTTTAGTAAATTCTAAAAAGCCGGTACACGATGCTCGTATGCATGCCATGTTGTGTTACAGAACCCCCGAATCCTTTAAGGAACGCTTTAAGCGAACCACCAATGAGGAGCTTCAGGTTTTTAATGTGGAAAGTTGGTTGATGCACCACGGCGAAAAATTGCAGGAACGGTTTCAGTTATCGGCCTATAAATTAATGAACCAATTGCTGAAAACCATTGACGTAACCAGAAATGGAGACCAGAATTTCATCAATCTACAAAATAGTGATACCAATATTCACATTATAGGTGTGGATTCGGATCTGTTCTTTACTGCCAAAGAAAACAAGGACACCTTTAAGCAGTTGGCGCAGGCCAATAGTAACGTAACGTACGGCGAGGTACAATCGTTACACGGACATGACGCATTTTTAATGGAGTTTGAGCAAATGGAAAAATTGCTCGACGGTATTTTTAATACCAATGGAAAACGCGGAAAAGTTAAGATCTTAAAGTTTGGCGGTAAATCTTTAAGTAACGGGGAAGGGTTGGAGCACGTCCTCGACGTTATTGTTTCCAAGGTCAAAAATAAGGAGCACATTGCGGTCGTTGTTTCGGCGCGAGAAAAGGCTACGGATCAGTTAGAGACTATCTTAGAAAAAGCTGCTAAAGGACATAACTACAGAAAGGAATTTGAGGCCTTTGAAAAATACCAGCAACATACCTACTCGAATGTAAACCTATCCAAAGAATTTGCTGCACTCGCGAGATTGTTCGAGGGCGTATCCTTACTAGGCGATTACAGCCCTAAGATAAAAGATGAGGTGTTGGCTTATGGAGAGTTGATATCGGGTAAGTTGGTCACTAAACTGCTTATTGGCAAGGGAATTAAAGCCAAAATGTTGGATTCTAGGGATTTGATTACTACGGATGATTCTTATGGAGATGCAAAAGTAATTGAAGCCTTATCCAAGGAAAGAGTCTTGATTGAATTTTCCAAAGTGCCAAGTGAAAGCGTAGCTGTAATCACTGGATATATAGGCGCTACGGAGGATGGGTCTACGACCACGCTGGGAAGGAACGGGAGTAACTATTCCGCCGCTTTATTCGCTAATTTTTTGGATGCGGAAGAACTACAGAATTATACCCACGTGGATGGCATATTTACCGCAAATCCAGATTATGTGCCAGAGGCAAGACGAATTTCCAATTTGTCCTATGCGGAAGCCAACGAACTGGCCAATTTTGGGGCTACCATTCTACATGCCAAAACGATAATTCCTTTAATCGAAAAGAATATTCCGTTACGTATTTTGAATACGTATAATAATGACAATGAAGGCACCCTGATCAGCGCTAAATCGAGTAAAGAAGGTATTAAGTCATTATCGGTAATTGAGGATGTTGCCCTGATCAACTTAGAGGGTAGGGGCCTTTTAGGAAAAGTAGGTATTGATGCCCGTATTTTCAGAACGTTGGAAGCCAACAACATCAGTGTTAGTATCATCTCTCAGGGTTCTTCGGAACGTGGAATCGGGCTTGTCGTAAAACGGGATAAGGCCAAAAAAGCAAAACTGGCGTTGGATAAAGAATTTACGAGCGATTTTCAGGCTAAGGATATCAATACGATAACCGTGGTGGCGGACGTCTCTGTAATCTCCATTGTAGGGCAGGATTTAAGCACGTTCCATAATCCGTACAATGCCCTCATAAAAAATAGGATTATACCACTCCTTTTCAACAATACGGTATCGGGTAAAAACGTGAGTTTGGTGGTAAGGAAATCCGATTTGACCAAGGCTTTGAACGTGATGCACGGACAAATATTTGGGGTCAGCAAAAAAGTGAATCTGGCCATTTTTGGGCATGGTAATGTAGGAGGAACCTTGATAGACCAGATTTTGAAATCGAACGAAACCATTGAAAAAAGAAAAGGCTTGGATTTAAGGGTTTTCGCTATCGCGAATTCTCGTAAAACATTTTTGAATGCCAAAGGAATTTCCAAGAACTGGAAAAAAGACATTAAGGTAAAGGGGAAGAAATATCAAATTCAGGATATTATTGATTTTGCCTCAGAAAACCATTTAGAAAATTTGATTGTGGTAGATAATACGGCCAGTCAAGATTTTGTGGCCCATTATTTTGATTTTGTAGAGAATGGTTTTGATGTGGTTTCTTCCAATAAAATAGCCAACACCCTAGGTTTTGATTATTACCAATTGCTACGGGAGGAATTGGTTAAAAGTCAAAAACAGTATCTCTATGAGACCAATGTAGGCGCCGGACTTCCGTTGATAGATACCATAAAACTCCTGCACTTATCCGGGGAGAACATCACCCGTATCAAGGGCGTTTTCTCGGGTTCCTTGAGTTATATTTTCAATACGTTTTCCGAAGTGGACACTTCGTTTTCCTCCATTGTTAAGGATGCCATGCGGCAAGGTTTTACAGAACCTGACCCCAGGGAAGATTTATCGGGGAATGATGTAGGTAGAAAATTGCTGATTTTGGCCAGGGAGTTGGATTTGAGTAACGAGTTCTCGGACATCAACATCCAGAATTTAATTCCTTCGGCTTTACAAAAGGGAGAAACAAAATTCTTTATGGATAACATAGAAGTGCTGAACGACAAGTTCAACGAAATAAAGAAGAACCAAAAACCCGGTCATGTGCTCAGATATGTTGGCGAATTGCATGGTAATCTGCAAAAGGAGAAAGGTATACTGGACGTAAAATTAGTATCGGTTCCCAAGGAAAGTGCTTTGGGGCAAGTAAAGGGTTCAGATTCAATCATAGAAATCTATACCGAATCCTACGGTAAACATCCACTGGTCATCCAAGGGGCCGGTGCCGGTGCCGCGGTAACGGCTAGGGGTGTTTTTGGAGATATACTGCGGATTGCAGAGAAAGGGTGAAATCCATTGGGTCACCGAAAAATATTAAGATGAGTACAAAGAAATTCGAAACCAACGCCATACGCACACAGGTAAATAGAACGGAGCATCTAGAGCACTCTGTACCCCTGTATTTGACCTCAAGTTTTGTATTTGAAGATGCCGAGGATATGCGCGCTTCTTTTGCCGAAGAAAAGGATAGAAATATCTATTCCAGGTACTCCAATCCAAATTCATCTGAATTTATAGAGAAAGTTTGCCAGATGGAGGGTGCCGAAGCGGGTTTTGCCTTTGCCAGTGGAATGGCCGCTGTCTTTTCTACCTTGGCGGCGCTTTTAGAAAGTGGAGATCATATACTTTCTGCAAGAAGTATTTTTGGGTCTACGCATTCGCTGTTCAATAATTTTTTTCCGAAATGGAATATTTCACATAGCTATTTTAAGATTGATGATTTGGATGCAATTGAGCAATTGATAACTCCAAAAACAAAATTGATTTATGCGGAATCGCCCACGAACCCCGGGGTTGATATTCTGGATTTGGAAGCACTCGGGAAAATTGCGAAAAAGCACGACCTGATTTTAGTAATTGATAATTGTTTTGCATCCCCCTATTTACAGCAACCTATAAAATTCGGTGCCGATTTGGTCATCCATTCGGGAACTAAATTAATGGATGGTCAAGGGAGGGTGCTGGCAGGAATTACAGTGGGTAGCACCGAACTTATAGACAAAGTATATCGTTTTTCCAGAATAACAGGACCAGCGTTATCTCCCTTTAATGCTTGGGTGCTGTCCAAAAGTTTGGAGACCTTGGCATTAAGGGTAGACAGGCACTGTGAGAATGCTTTGAAATTGGCGCAATTTTTAGAAAGTCACGAAAAGGTGAACTGGGTAAAATACCCATTCTTAAAATCGCATCCTAAGTATGAAATTGCGAAAAAGCAAATGAAGGCAGGCGGTTGTGTAGTGGCATTTGAAATTAAAGGCGGACTAGAAGCGGGTCAAAAATTCTTTGATGCTATAAAGCTGTTATCGTTATCTGCAAACCTTGGGGATTCAAGAAGTATCGTTACCCACCCCGCGTCTACAACGCACAGTAAATTATCGGTTGAAGAAAGGGCCGAAACCGGCATCACCGACGGTATGGTCAGGGTTTCCGTTGGCCTGGAACACATTGATGATATCATCGCGGATATTAATCAGGCGTTGGATTAATTTCAATAAGCAAGGTTTTATATGCTTTACAATGGCAAACCGGACTATATATTGTTTTTACCGAAAATTATGGAAAAGATTCGATGCTTCTCCATACATTTTGAGGGTGTCGTTACCTCATATTAGAAGCGTTATGAGTAGCCTTGGGTAGAATTTAGCGTACCCCATTCCAAATATCCAAATACATTTTCCATTGGCCTTCTTCTTTCCGCCAAATAACCACATATTTGCCTTTCCAAGAACTTTCGGAGCCGTCGGCTTTTTTGGTAGTGCCTTCGTAATACCCATAATCATAGGCTTCGACTCCAATTACTTTGATTTCTTCGGGTATTAATTTGTGATGGCTGATGCTAACACTTTCCGGTAAGGTCCAATACTTGAGAATGGCTTCCTTACCTGTAAGTATTTCCATATTGTTGGGAAATATCTTGGCATCGGCGGTATAGGAGTCGAGGATCATCTCATAATCGGAATCAACGATATGTTCCGAAAAGTTCTTGGCGTTTTTCAGAATCTGGTCAATATCTTTTTTAGGGCCCATATATTCCTGTGCAAAGCATAGGCTAGAGCTAAAAAGTAGTAAGAAGAAGGTGGTGGTGAATTTCATGGTAGCAGTTGAATTTTAGGAACTTACCTATCTGCTAAGCTAGTAAAATTTAAAGTTATATCCTGTTCTGTATGAGAATCTTGTAAGTAAAAAAGAGCTTCTCGATACATTTTTCCTTCTTCGTATTTCTAAAAAACTCGAATTAACATCCATTTTAGAAATCAAAAGAAAAATACGGGACGGGAGGTTATAGTTCATTCTTATACACCTTCCCATCTTTCATAATCAGTTTAAGGTTTTTCTCAGGATGGGCAACGACCTCAATGTCTTCTAATGGATTGCCTTCGTAAATCAATAAATCGGCGTAGGCACCGACTTGGATGACGCCCAATTTTCCTTCGCTATATGGATTAATTCTTCCTGATAACGATAGTAATCTGGCATTTTCAGAAGTAGCTTGTTTTAAGATTTCCAGTGGCGCGTACCATTTAGTTCGCGAAGTAAACTCGGTCAGTGCATAGGACTCGTAACCCAAATCCCCATAGGCATCTGAACCAAATCCAACGTTGATACCATATTTTTTTGCGAGTTTAAAAACCGTGTCGGTTCCTTCTAATACAGGCTTTATTTTTTTATACAGGGCCTCGGGAATGGTGTCCTTTCCTGGAACCCAAAAACTTGCGGGGGTATCGTTCCAAAAAGCCTGTGGCACTAGCCAGGCATCTTTCTCCTTAATCAATTTTATGGTTTCCTCATTTAGAAGATGGCCGTGGTCCAAACATTTTACCCCGGCGTTCAAAGCCCTTATTGCACCTTTAGACTCGTATATATGAACTGCAACATACGTATCCCAATCGGCCGCGGCCTGGACCGCTGCTTCAAGCTCTTCCGAAGTAAACTGTACCGAGTGAATGGGGTCAAAATCAGAAGAAATGCCTCCGCCTGCCATCACCTTTAACTGAGTGGCACCCTTTCTCAGGTTTTCACGGGCCGCTTTCAGAACCTCAGGTACCCCATCAACAACATAAGACCAACCTAAGAGGTCCGCTGCCTGCATTTGGCCTCCTGATAATATCACGTTTGGTTCATTGGCACTACGAAAATCCCCGTGACCGGAAGTTTGGCTAATGTAAGCTCCTGAAGGATAAATACGAGGTCCCGGTATTAAACCTTCATCTACTGCTCTTTTTATACCGAATACCGGACCTCCCAAATCACGGACCGTGGTAAAACCTAGCATCAAAAAGTTTTCTGCAGCTTTGGCAGTTCTTACGGAAGTGTACATCCAATGGGCCTCGTTTCTGGCCTCTTTTTCACTCATGTTGGCGGACAAATGCACGTGAGCGTCCGATAGTCCCGGAATAAGGGTAAAACCATTGCCATTAATTACAACTGCTCCTTCCGGTACCGTGATATTTTTACCAACGTTCAAAATCAAATTATCAGCAATAAGTACCTGCAAATTGTTTTGTATTCGGTCGCTTGTCCCGTCCCAAATATTTACATTATCAATGAACGTATGTTTTTGAGCATTTAGGGCGGCAAAGCAAAACAAAAAAAGTATAATGGAAGCGGTTCTCATGGTGTTGGTTTATTTCTTCTTAGTAAGAAAACCTAAGATACAACCTTTATGTAAAGTGCCTAAACCGAATACTAATAACTCAATTTTTGTTTTTTCATGGCCCTTCTGTAGTTCATAGCAACGGCATCGAATTTTAAATGTAACTCTTCGGTAAAATCGAAAGGTACTTGCTCGGGGCGTTGCGATTCTACAATACGCTTGTCCTGGTCAAAAATCACCTGTTCAAATTCCTCTAAAATAGTGTCTGGCCCGTCATGGTCATAATTGCGACCTATGATACAAAAGCCTCTGCACTTGTTATGCGAAATAGGCTGTGAAGTAAAGAAATAAACCATGCCTTTATCACCACCCCATCCTAGCCTTAAAACGATTGTATAAGGCAAGTGCAGCTCATATACGCTTCTGCGTTCTGGCTGTACGATGTCATTATTGGCAAAAATTGGAAAGTCATCACTGTTGGTGGCTTCGGGACGAACTACGGAATAGTGTAAGACAGCATCTTTGACCGTGACCTTGCATTCGGGTACCTTTGGTCGCTCAGGGTCTCCTAAAAGTCCGGGATGCACCCATGGAAAATGACCGAAATCGGTAAAATTCTCGACTTGTCTTGAACTATCACTCTTCCAGGTAAAGGGTCCGGTATTTACCAATTTCCAGTCGGAAGCTTCGTATTCCGGAATATTGGGAAGGTCATAAACCGGTGCCTTAAAAGCGACCCATACCAATCCGAATTTTTCTTGACAATGGTACGCGGGAGTTTTTGCTTTAGCCGGAATTTCTGCTTCGGGTGCTTGCGGAATCTTTACACAATACCCTTTTTTGTCAAACTGCCAAGCGTGATAGGGGCAGACAAGGCAATCGTCTTTTATCCATCCCAAAGACAGGGCTGTACCACGATGTATGCAAACATCGCGCATGGCGTGTACTTTGCCATCTGAAGTTCGCCAAACAACCAAAGGTTCATCCAATAGAAAAGTACCGTAAGGTTCTTCCGCTTTTATTTCTTCACTATATCCAACAGGATGCCAGCAAGCAAATAGTTTTTCAGGAAAAATACCATGTTTGAAATCCATCGATCTAATTTGTGGTTTTAATAGTTCTAGTAAATATATGAGATTGTTATTAAAGTCGATTGAAACAGCGAAGCGATTCAATTCACTTTACCTAATTTCCCTATCTTAGCCTCATGCTGTCAAAAAAGACGAAATACGGACTTAAGGCACTTGCCTATCTGGGTTCCCAGAAAAACAAGCAACCTGTTCAAATTGCTGAAATTGCTGCGCATGAGAACATTTCGCAGAAATTTTTGGAGAGTATTTTATTGTCCCTTCGGAAAACTGGCTTTCTTGGGTCTAAGAAGGGAAAGGGTGGGGGATACTACCTTATCAAAAATCCAGATCAAGTTTTAATGACTGATGTCATGCGTGTATTGGAAGGCCCCATATCCATGGTGCCTTGTGTGAGTCTCAACTTTTATGAAAAATGTAGTGACTGTCCGGATGAGGAATCCTGCTCCGTACACAAGCTAATGTTAATGGTCCGGGATGCCAATTTAGCCGTATACCGTACTAATACGCTGGCCGATATCATCAAATAGCCTATTTCATTATTTTGAGAAATTATGTTTTGCGTTTATCAAATCTATAATTGTTTGTGCCATTTGTTATTAATCTACTAAATCTATAGGGTAATTATAATTTTTTAAAAGTCCGATGGTTGTATTGTGGGGATAATTTCTATTTTTGTTATCCTATTAAGTTAGTAGGGTATTAATATTTGAGCGAAAGTATGATTGTAGATCAGTTAATTCTAGACAGAAAGAATACTAAAAGTAAATACGCTTCGGACAAGACTTCCGAGCGGCCCATTAGAAGCGTGGCAAAAGCCATAAGTTGGAGGGTAATAGGTACGCTGGATACACTTTTGATTTCGTATCTGTTTACGGGAAAAGTGGCTTTAGCAGCTTCCATAGCCTCAATCGACTTTGTGACAAAGATGTTCCTGTACTTTTTTCACGAACGTTTATGGAATAAAATTAATTGGGGTAAATAAATAGGATATGGTATTTACACAAGAAGAAATCAAAAAATTGAACACACAGTTCAAGGGAATTCCGCCTGAGGAAATCATTTCTTGGGCCGTAAAGCATTCTAAAAAAGCGATAGTGACCACTAACTTTCGCCCTTATGAAGTTGCTATTCTTTATGCTGTATCACAAGTGGACCAGGACATTCCCGTTGTTTGGTGTGATACCGGTTACAATACACCCAACACCTATAAACATGCCGAAATGCTTATACAGCAGTTAAATCTGAACATCGATTTGTACGTGCCCCTGCAAACAACGGCACACAGGGATTCAGTAATGGGGATTCCGCAAATAGATGATGCAAGGCATGCCTTATTTACAGAGCAAGTAAAATTGGAACCATTTAGGAGGGCAATGGTGGCACACCGACCGGATGTGTGGTTTACAAATCTTAGAAAGGGACAGACTGCCTATAGGGATTCTTTAGATATTTTAAGCTTGAGTAAAGACGGAGTCTTAAAAGTGAGCCCGTTTTACCATTGGAACGACACCCATTTGGACGCTTACCTAAAAGAAAGAAATTTACCCAACGAACACAAGTATTTTGACCCCACAAAAGTGTTGGAGAATAGGGAATGTGGGTTGCATAATTAAAAAGTTATTGGCTAGATAAAAATTCATGGGAATTAAGACAACAGATTTGGACATAACATTGAAGCCCGACGTAGCCCCTTTTAAGGATACCTCTCATATTAACGCCTTGGAGAATGAAGCCATTTATATATTTAGGGAAGTGGCGGCACAGTTTGAAAAACCAGTGCTCTTATTTTCTGGGGGAAAGGATTCCATTACGTTGGTTCGCTTGGCACAAAAGGCCTTTTGGCCAGCAAAAATTCCCTTTCCGCTAATGCATATTGATACGGGTCATAACTTTCCCGAAACGATAGAATTCCGTGATAGACTGGTCAATGAATTGGGATTGGAACTTATCGTACGAAACGTTCAGGATTCTATTGATGAAGGAAAGGTAAAGGAAGAATCCGGAAGATATTCTAGTAGGAATTCCTTACAGACAACCACTTTATTGGATGCCATAGAGGAGTTCAAGTTCGATGCCTGCATTGGGGGTGCGCGCAGGGATGAGGAGAAGGCCAGGGCTAAAGAGCGTATTTTTTCAGTTCGGGATGATTTTGGGCAGTGGGACGAACGTAATCAGCGTCCGGAGTTATTTGACATGTTGAACGGACTAATAGAAATTGGTAAGAACGTAAGGGTATTCCCAATCTCAAATTGGACAGAGTTGGATGTATGGTCCTATATAAAAGAGGAGGAAATTGAAATTCCATCCATCTATTTTGCCCATAAAAGAAAGGTCTTTTTACGTGATGGATTAATATGGTCCCATTCGGACTTCGTGTACCAAGAAGAAGATGAGGAAGTATTGGAAAAAATGGTACGCTTTAGAACTGTGGGGGATATGAGCTGCACAGCGGCCGTATTTTCCAAAGCAATGGATATTGAAGCCGTGGTCCAAGAAATTAGGAATTCTACCATTTCCGAAAGAGGGGCAAGAATAGATGATAAACGCTCCGAAGCGGCCATGGAGAAAAGAAAACAACAAGGATACTTTTAGAATTTGCTAAGCAAATTCCGCCTTTAGCTTTTGGCTGTTAGGCATTAGTAAATCATTAAAATGAGTATTAAATAGGCTAAATGCCAAGGGCAAATAGCTGAGAGCCAGATGAAAAATGGAAGTACTAAAAATAGCCACGGCAGGAAGTGTAGATGATGGTAAAAGCACCTTGATCGGTAGGCTGCTATACGATACAAAATCCTTAACAACAGATAAGCTAGAGGCCATAGAAAAGACCAGCAAGCAAAAGGGTTATGATTATTTAGATTTCTCTCTGGCCACGGACGGTCTGGTAGCAGAGCGGGAACAGGGAATCACCATTGATGTAGCACATATTTATTTTTCAACGGAAAACAAGAGTTATATCATAGCCGATACTCCTGGTCATGTTGAGTATACCAGAAATATGGTTACCGGTGCCTCCACCTCACAAGCAGCCATCATATTGATTGATGCCAGAAAAGGAGTCATTGAGCAGACCAATCGCCACTTTTTTATTAATAACCTGCTACGGATTAAGGAGGTAATCGTAGCTATAAACAAAATGGATTTGGTCGGTTTTTCAGAGGAAACGTACAATTCCATCAAGACTGATTTTGAACAGTTGATGAGTAAGCGTGATTACAAAGACCAGAAAATAACGTTCATTCCCGTTAGTGCGTTAAAAGGGGATAACGTAGTCAATTCATCTAAACATATGCCGTGGTACAATGGCGAAACGTTACTGGAGCATTTGGAGGGTCTGGATCTAGCTGCCGTATCCAATGTGGGTACACCAAGATTTCCGGTACAATATGTCATCCGTCCAAAAACAGATGAACATCATGATTTCCGGGGATTTGCCGGAAAAGTTTATGGAGGTGAGCTAAGCGTGGGCGATGCCGTAGTGGCATTGCCATCACGAACACAATCCAAAATCAAGGCCATCTATTTTTATGACAAAAAATACCAAACGGCTTCGAGAAGGTCCTCCGTCACCATAACCTTAGAAGATGAAATCAATTTGAGTAGGGGAGATATGTTGGTTAAGGTAGATGATTTACCTACTATAGAAAAGCAGTTTACAGCTACAATATCTTGGATGGATTCTGATACTTTGAAATTGGGTAAAAAATATATCGTACAGCATGGGGTGAACAAGGTATTGGCAAAAGTTGATAATATACATCACAAAATAAATCCAGATTATTCCGGTATCGAGGAAAATGTTGACGGGCTCGGAATGAACGATATCGCTCAGGTAAGTTTCCGGTTGAACAAACCAATTTTTTATGATAAGTTCAAGGAACATAGGACCAACGGTTCTTTTATATTAATCGACACCCAAACGAACGGTACCGTTGGGGCAGGGTTCATCAACTAAAAGATAATGGTGATAATCTAGGAAAGCGTTGAGCACTTTCCAAGTAGGGGGTAAGAGAGTTTTTTTTGAAGTATTGAGTTTATTTATCCTATAAATCCCATAGGATTTAAATATTAATTAAAATCTGACGTCCAATTGTTCGCGTCTAATGTCTAAATAAATGCAAAGTTTTAGAACAGAAATAGAAAATCCGGTCGTAGAAAAAGATATCGTGGAATTGGAACGCAAAATCCATGAGTTCCAAGAGGGGAAGTTGGATGAGGAAAAATTCCGAAGCCTGCGTTTGGCACGTGGGGTATATGGCCAGCGGCAGCAAGGCGTACAAATGATTCGGATTAAACTGCCCTACGGAAAGGTCACTTCCAAACAATTGAAACGTATTTGCGATGTTTCGGACGAATATTCCACAGGACGGTTGCATATTACCACGCGTCAAGACATTCAGATTCACTATGTGGATTTAAACCGCACTCCAGAATTATGGGCAGAACTGGAAAAAGATGAAGTCACGTTGCGAGAGGCTTGTGGTAACACGGTACGCAATGTAACGGCCAGTGAAACAGCTGGGATAGATGTGGATGAATCCTTTGATGTTTCCCCTTATGCCGATGCCTTATTTCGATATTTCTTAAGAAACCCTATAAGTCAGGAAATGGGTAGGAAGTTCAAAGTTTCTTTTTCTGCGAGTGATGTGGATACGGGGCTTTCCTATATGCATGACCTAGGCTTTATTGCCAAAATACAAAATGGTGAAAAAGGTTTCAAAGTAATGCTAGGTGGTGGTTTGGGCTCACAACCACGCCATGCAGATGTGCTTTATGAATTTCTACCCTCGGATAAAATTATTCCTTTAATGGATGGGGTAATACGTGTTTTTGATCGCTACGGCGAGCGAAAAAGTAGGGCCAAGGCCAGAATGAAATTCTTATTGAAGGATTTGGGTCTAGACGGATTTAGAAAATTACTGGAAGCGGAACAGAAAGCTGTTCCCATAGCTACATTTTCCATTGATGCAGACTCCTATCCAAAGGCGTATGTGGTTGATGTGGCCATTCCAAAAGTAGAAATTAAGGATATCAAGGCTTTTGAGCAATGGAAATACACCAACATTGTTCCGCAAAAACAAAATGGATTTGTGGCTATAGGTATCAAAGTGCTTTTAGGTGATTTTTATACGGATAAAGCAAGATTGTTAGCAGATTTGGTTCAGAACTATGCGGCGGGTGAATTTCGTTTATCACTCAGACAAAACATTTTAATACCCTATGTAAAAGAGGAACTTGTTCCGTTTTTTTATACAGAACTGCAAAAGCTCGGTTTCGTAGAGGCGGGATATAATAAGGCATTGGACATCACGGCCTGCCCGGGAACGGATACCTGTAACTTAGGAATTGCCAGCAGTACTGGAATTGCTGTTGAATTGGAACGAATCATCAAAGAAGAATATCCGCAATACATCAGCAATGCTGACGTAGTTATTAAAATTAGCGGTTGTATGAACGCCTGTGGTCAGCATAATATGGCCAATATAGGATTTCAGGGCATGAGCATCCGAACAAAGGACAAACTGGTCGCTCCCGCATTGCAAGTACTTTTGGGTGGCGGAAATATTGGGAACGGAGAAGGACGTTTTGCGGACAAAGTGGTAAAAATACCCTGTAGAAGAGGTCCCGAAGCACTTCGATTATTGCTGGACGATTTTGAGAAAAACGGTAAGGGGTATTCCTATTCCGATTACTATCAAGAAAAAGGTCAGATGTATTTCTATGATTTCCTAAAACCGCTTACGGATATTAATAACCTTACCCAAGAAGATTTTATAGATTGGGGAAATACGGAGCGATATAAAAAGGAAATTGGAATTGGGGAGTGTGCAGGTGTCGTCATTGACCTCATCGCCACGTTGTTATTTGAAAGCGAAGAGAAAATCCAAAATTCCGAAGCAACATTTGAGGAAGGCAAATGGGCGGCAAGTATTTATCATTCGTATTCTTCCATGGTCAATACGGCGAAAGCTTTGTTGACCGCTGAAAATACGAAAGTCAATACCCATTCCAGTATCATCAAGGATTTTGATGAATTGTTCATCACGTCGGGAAGAATAAATTTAGGAAGAGGCTTTGAAGAATTGGTTTTACAACTCAACAAAAATGAACCTTCGCAAGCTTTCGCAGAGCAGTATTTAGTGGATGCCAAAGGATTTTTAAAGGCCGTGGAAGCATATAGGAAATTAGAACTGGCCCATGTATAAAGAACCAAAATTAACGGTAGTGGGAGCTGGCCCTGGTGATGCTGAGCTCATCACCCTAAAAGCGATTAAAGCATTACAAAGCGCAGCTGTAGTTCTGTACGATGCTTTAGTTAATATAGAACTATTGGAATATGCGCCCAATGCGGAAATCATATTCGTTGGTAAACGTATGGGCTGTTATTCTTATCAACAAAATCAAATAAACGAGCTCATTGTGAATAGGGCAAATTCGCACGGCCATGTGGTACGATTAAAAGGGGGGATCCTTTTGTTTTTGGGCGTGGTGCGGAGGAAATGGAATATGCGGCCCAAAACGGGCTCACGGTAGCTATGGTTCCCGGGATTTCGAGTTGTTTATCCGTTCCTGCATCACAGAATATTCCGGTTACTAAGCGAGGATCTTCAGAGAGTTTTTGGGTGATTACTGGCACAACCAAAGAGCATAAACTTTCCAATGATATTGCCTTGGCCGCTAAGAGTAGTGCAACGGTAGTTATTTTGATGGGAATGTCCAAACTATCTCAAATTATTACACTCTTTAAAGAGGAGGGTAAATCGGAAACTCCTATAGCCATCATTCAGAACGGAACACGAAAAAATGAAAAGATAGGTATTGGAACCATAAACACCATTAAAAAGGAAGTGGAGAAACAGAATTTATCCAATCCCGCAATAATCATTATTGGACAAGTTGTAAAGCATAGGGCCATCATTAAGGAGATAGCTCAAAACCAAGAATTAGAGTTAATATGAATACTATGATCAAAACAGATATACTCATCATAGGTGCCGGTCCAACGGGCCTGTTCACCGTTTTTGAAGCTGGATTATTAAAATTAAAATGTCATTTGATTGACGCGTTGCCACAACCTGGTGGACAGTGTTCAGAAATTTATCCAAAAAAGCCGATTTATGATATTCCTGCATTTCCAGAAATATTGGCAGGAGATCTGGTCGATAATTTAATGGAGCAGATTAGGCCTTTTGAACCGGGGTTTACCTTGGGTGAACGAGCCGAAACATTGGACAAGCAAGAGGATGGTTCTTATATAGTTACCACAAATAGGGGAACGCAACACCAAGCACCAGTGGTTGTAATAGCTGGAGGTTTAGGTTCTTTTGAACCTAGAAAACCACCCATTGAGAACATAAGGGATTTTGAGGAAAAAGGAGTGGCCTATATTGTTAAAGACCCGGAGGTCTATCGTGATAAGAAGGTGGTGATTGCCGGTGGTGGTGATTCTGCACTGGATTGGGCTATTTTCTTATCCGAAGTAGCTTCTGAAGTTTCACTGGTCCATAGACGGAATGAGTTTAGGGGTGCTTTGGATTCTGTTGAAAAAGCATCGGAGCTCGCCAAATTAGGTAAAATCAAACTGTTTACCGAGGCTGAGGTAAGGAAGTTATATGGTGATGAGCATTTAGAGGCCGTCGTTATCAAGCACAACAATTCCGAAAAAGGCGAGACTTATCTTGAGGTCGATAACTTTATTCCCTTGTTCGGGTTGTCTCCAAAATTGGGTCCAATAGGTAATTGGGGCTTAGAAATTGAAAAGAATGCCATTAAGGTAAATAATGCAAAGGATTACCAAACCAATATTCCTGGAATTTTCGCCATTGGCGATGTAAATACGTATGAAGGCAAACTAAAGCTAATATTGTCCGGTTTTCACGGAGCTGCCGTAATGTGTCAATTTGCCTATCAACTTATCAACCCCGGAAAAAGATATGTCATGAAATATACAACTGTAGGCGGTGTAGAAGGATTTGACGGTTCTAAAAAAGAAGCCAAAAAAGAAGTCGTTCAAAGTATTGCATAATTCCTCTCAATTTAATTAGCTAGCCACCCTCTAACTTAATTTTTGTTTAGAGGGTTTTTACTTTCTTTTAAAACCTAAAAAAGGGAAGCATTATTTGTTTATGAACAAACTGTGGTGTTACTTTGTCATAGTTCTTATATAAACTGAATTTGTTATCAAGAAAGGCGGAGGGAATAGACCCTTTGAAGCCTTAGCAACCCTTTATCTGTAAAGAAGGTGCTAAATTCTACCCCTTTAAAACGGGAATAGATAACCAAAAAGAAAGACGCTTCGTCCCTACCTTTCCTTGATGATTATAACTTTTTAATGTGCGCAATGAGCGTAGGAAAGGAATATGTTGATAAAGGATTTACTACATAGAAGAATTTTAGTTTTAGATGGTGCCATGGGCACTATGCTACAACGCTATAAGTTTACGGAAGAAGATTTTCGTGGCGACCGTTTCAGAGATTGGGAGCACCCCCTGCAGGGCAATAATGATTTGTTGTCCTTGACGCAACCGGAAGCTATTGCGGACGTTCATAGAAAATATTTTGCGGCAGGTGCGGATATCGTGGAAACCAATACCTTTTCAGGCACAACCATTGCCATGGCCGATTATCACATGGAAGAATTGGTTTATGAATTGAATTATGAATCCGCCAGAATCGCGAAAAAGGTTGCTGATGAATTTACTGCTAATGAGCCGAACAAACCAAGATTTGTAGCGGGGAGCATAGGCCCGACCAACAAAACAGCGAGCATGTCACCTGATGTAAATGATCCTGGGTTTAGGGCAATTTCTTTCGATGAATTAAGAGTTGCCTACAAACAACAGGTGGAGGCGTTGCTGGATGGAGGTGCGGATATCATTTTGGTAGAAACCATTTTTGATACGTTGAATGCCAAAGCGGCACTTTTTGCCATTGAAGAGGTCAAGGAAGAACGAAAAATTGATGTTCCGATTATGGTGAGTGGTACGATTACTGACGCTTCCGGTAGGACATTATCAGGCCAAACAGCAGAAGCTTTTTTAATTTCTATTTCCCATATCCCGATACTTTCCGTTGGGTTTAATTGTGCCTTGGGAGCGAGTCAGTTGGTCCCTCATTTGGAGGTAATATCCAAAAAGTCGGAGCATTTTATTTCTGCACATCCAAATGCAGGTCTTCCCAATGCATTCGGGGAATACGACGAATCTCCCGAACAAATGGCCGTACAAATAAAGGAGTATGTTGAAAAGAAAATCGTAAATATTGTCGGTGGATGTTGCGGAACAACTCCGGAACATATTAGGGCAATTGCAGATTTGGTCAAACAATATAAGCCAAGGAAGTTGACAGTTTTCGGTTGATAGTTGTCAGTAAATCATAAAAAATGGAATATACTGAGTTGGAGGTTTGGAAAGAGGCTAGAGTTTTGGTAAATAATGTATATCAGATATCAAAAGATTTCCCGAGGGAAGAAATGTATGGATTGACTAGTCAGATATGTAGATGTGCTGTTTCTATTCCATCAAATATTGCCGAAGGCTGTGGTAGAAGAACCTCTGCCGATACCATTCAGTTTTTGTATATTTCTCGCGGGTCTTTGTACGAATTGGAAACCCAATTGTTCATTGCATTAGACCAAGGATACCTGAAAAAGGAAGATTCTGATAATCTATTCAAACAGATTTTAAAATGTAAAAAACTCATTAACGGATTTATCAAATATTACAAAAAGAATAATTGATGACTCAAGGCAATTCACAAATACCGACAACCGACAATCGACAACTAACAACTAGATGCCTAAAGTTAAGCGGCTTAGAGCCACTAGTCGTCACTCCCGAAAGCAATTTCATAAACGTGGGCGAACGGACTAATGTGGCCGGTTCAAAAAAGTTTCTACGTTTAATCAAAGAAGAAAAGTTTGAAGAGGCTTTGGACATTGCCCGAGATCAGGTCGAAGGTGGAGCGCAGATAATCGATATTAATATGGACGATGGCCTAATCGATGGAAGGGCGGCCATGGTCAAGTTCTTGAATTTGGTTATTGCCGAACCAGATATCGCTAGAGTGCCCATCATGATTGATAGTTCTAAATGGGAAATCATCGAGGCGGGATTACAAGTTGTGCAGGGCAAATGCGTAGTGAATTCCATTAGTCTGAAAGAAGGGGAAGCTGAGTTTATTCATCATGCTAAGTTGATAAAAAGATATGGAGCTGCGGTCATCGTAATGGCCTTCGATGAGGTCGGCCAAGCCGATAGCTATGACCGCCGCATCGAAATTTCGAAACGATCGTACGACATTCTAGTCAATAAGGTTGGTTTTCCTCCTGAGGATATCATTTTTGACCTGAATGTTTTTCCAGTAGCAACTGGAATGGATGAACATAAGCGTAACGCCCTGGATTTTATCGAGGCGACCAAATGGGTGCGTGAAAATTTACCGTATGCAAGTGTAAGTGGAGGCGTGAGCAATGTATCATTTTCTTTTAGGGGAAATAACCCTGTACGAGAGGCCATGCATTCAGTTTTTCTTTATCATGCAATAAAGGCAGGAATGAACATTGGTATCGTAAACCCAACCATGCTGGAGGTTTACGATGACATCCCAAAAGATTTGTTGGAACGTGTAGAAGACGTAATGCTGAATCGCAGGGACAATGCTACCGAGCGGTTGATCGATTTCGCTGAATCGGTGGTAGGAAAGGCCAAAGAAAACAAGGTCGATTTGTCATGGCGTGAAGAACCGTTGCAGGATAGAATCACGCGTGCTTTGGTTAAAGGTATCGACCAATATATTGTTGAGGACGTCGAAGAGGCTCGACAAGCTTCCGATAAGCCTATCGAGGTTATTGAAGGTCATTTGATGACCGGTATGAATGTTGTCGGCGACCTTTTTGGAAGCGGAAAAATGTTCTTGCCACAAGTCGTAAAGTCGGCCCGAGTGATGAAAAAGGCCGTGGCGCATCTCTTGCCATATATTGAAGAGGAGAAGCTCTTGAATCCGCAAGCGGGGGATAAGAAAGGAGCAGGAAAAATATTGATGGCGACCGTAAAGGGTGATGTACACGACATTGGTAAAAACATCGTGAGTGTTGTACTGGCCTGTAACAACTATGAAATTGTTGATTTGGGCGTTATGGTTCCCCCAGAAAAAATAATTGCTTCGGCTATTGAACACAACGTAGATGTTATCGGATTAAGTGGTTTGATAACGCCATCTCTCGACGAAATGGTGCACCTCGCAAAGGAAATGGAACGGCAGAATTTTAAGGTTCCATTATTGATAGGCGGGGCAACGACCAGTAAAGCACATACTGCCGTTAAAATCGACCCACAATACAGTCAGGCCGTAGTATATGTCAATGATGCCTCCCGTGCCGTTACCGTGGTCGGGGATTTATTACAAAAAGAAACCTCTGATAGCTATAAAAAATCGGTAAAAGCGGATTATGATGTTTGCAGGGAAAAATTTCTGAATCGCTCGCAACACAAAGAATACAAAACCCTTGAAGCGGCGCGACGAAATAAATTCCGAATTGATTGGAACACTTCCGAAATTGTGAAGCCGAATAAGTTGGGAATTCAAATAATCGAGGATTTGGAGCTCGAAAAATTGGTTCCATTCATTGACTGGACACCATTTTTTAGAAGCTGGGAGTTGCATGGAAAATATCCTGATATACTTAAGGATGATATTGTAGGCCCACAAGCCGCGGAACTTTTTGAAGATGCCCAGAAAATGTTAGCGGAAATATTGAAAGAGAAAAAATTGAAGGCCAAAGGCATTTTTGGACTTTTTCCTGCCCACTCGATTATGGATGACGATATTCAAGTTAACGTAGGTGAAAAAGAGTTACATTTTCCGAACGCTACGCCAACAATTGCAGCGCAAGGAAGGCGTTCCGGATTATGCGCTTGCCGATTTTATAGCTCCTAAAGAAACCGGTGAACAAGATTATATCGGCTGTTTTTGTGTTACTACAGGTTTTGGGACAGAGGAATTGGCCGCTGTATATGAAACGAATTTGGACGATTATAATTCAATACTAGTAAAAGCCTTGTCAGATAGATTGGCAGAAGCTTTCGCTGAATATTTGCATAAAGAAATCCGAACGAAACACTGGGGGTATGCGGCTAATGAAAATCTTAACAATGCAGCTTTAATTGAAGAGAAGTATAAGGGAATACGGCCGGCACCTGGTTATCCGGCCTGTCCTGATCATTTGGAAAAATTGACGATTTGGGAAATGCTACAAGTTGAGGAAAAAATTGGTGTAAAATTGACGGAGAGTTTGGCAATGTGGCCAGCGTCTTCCGTTTCGGGTTATTATTTTGGAAACCCCGAAGCGCTTTACTTTGGATTGGGTAAAATAAAGGAAGATCAAGTCAAGGATTACGCGGAACGAAAAGGCATTTCGATGGAGAAAGCATTAAAATGGCTGGCACCTAACATTGCCGATGACTAATTTGTTTTAAGTATGAAAGTAACAGATCATATAAAAGAGGCTAACGGAAAGACCTTGTTTTCCTTCGAGATAATTCCTCCTGTAAAAGGACGCAATATTCAAGAATTGTACGATAATATTAATCCATTGATGGAATTTAAACCTCCATTTATTGATGTGACCACTTCTCGTGAAGAGTATGTTTACATAGATCGTGATGGTCTTTTGGACAAAAAACTCACGCGAATGCGACCCGGCACGGTGGGAATTTGTGCTTCCATTAAACATAAATACGATGTAGATACCGTTCCACATGTGCTCTGCGGTGGATTCACGAAAGAGGAAACCGAATATTTGTTGGTTGACTGTCATTATTTAGGCATTGATAACGTAATGGCTTTGAGGGGTGATGCCATGAGAGAGGAACAATATTTTGAACCTACAAAAGGAGGTCATAAGTACGCAAATGGCCTTGTCAAGCAAATTCAAAATCTGAACTGTGGCAAATATCTTCATGAAGTCATTGAGACGGATGATTGCGCTGATTTTTGTATTGGGGTAGCGGGTTACCCAGAAAAACATTTGGAAGCTCCGTCATTACAATCGGATTTGAAACGGCTGAAAGAAAAAGTGGACGCGGGAGCAGATTATGTAGTGACCCAAATGTTCTTTGATAATAAAAAGTATTTTAATTTTGTTGATGCGGTAAAAGATATGGGAATTAATGTGCCCATTATTCCTGGGATCAAACCTATTGCGGTCAAGCGACATTTGCAGCTACTCCCCCAGATTTTCCGTATCGATCTTCCGCAAGATTTGATCGATGCCGTTGATGCCTGTGAGGATAATAAGGCCGTTCGTCAAGTAGGAATTGAATGGGGAGTTCAACAATCAAGGGAATTGAGAGATGCCGGGGTACCTGTATTACATTACTATTCTATGGGTAAATCCGATAATATAAAGGCGATAGCACAGGAGATTTTTTAGGTACGAGTTTTCAAGTGTCTTTCAAATAGTTTCGATAACCTTCACTTTTTATAACTCTTATACCTTGTGTTTCCTACTTCATAACTACCTTTGAATCCCATGAAACTTAAGTTCCTTATTGGCCTACTTTTTTGGGTTTCTATTTCTTATTCTCAGGAAAATACTGAGGTGAAGAAGTTTACCGTAGACGCTAATCAATTTTATGGTTCCGTACTGCTTCATAATACGGATATTACACATTTGATAACTGATCATCCCGGCGGGGTAATTCTAGGTTTAAATAGAAAAACCTACGGGTCACAGGAGTGGGAGGCATTGTATAACTATCCGGATTATGGTGCTTCGTTCATTTATCAAGATATGAACAGCGAAACCTTGGGAAGAAACTTTGGACTTTACGCCCACTATAATTTTTATCTACTAAAACGGAACGTACAATTTAGAATTGGTCAAGGAATTGCTTATAACACCAATCCTTATGACCGTGAGACAAATTTTAGGAATAATGCCTATGGTTCCGACTTTATGAGTTCCACTTATTTAATGCTGAATTATCACAAAGAGAATATTTTTAAAGGATTGGGTATCAAAGCGGGGATATCGCTTATTCATTATTCAAATGCCAATTTTAGGGCGCCCAATACTTCAACGAATACTTTCGCTTTTAACGCTGGTTTGGTTTATGATTTGGATGAGGGAGTGGAACTTGAATATATAGGCAAAACCGAAAATGAAAAAATTAAAGAACCGATTAAATATAATTTTGTTTTTAGAAGTGGCTTAAATGAGAGTGATGAAATTGGGTCGGGACAGTATGGATTTATTGTGCTTTCAGGATATGCCGAAAAACGCCTGGGGAGAAAAAGCGCCATTCAATTGGGAACGGACATCTTTTTTTCTAATTTCTTGAAAGAACTTATTCGGTTTCAATCCATTGCCTTTCCTGAAAATAATGTTTCGGCAGATGATGATTTTAAAAGGGCCGGTGTGTTCATAGGACATGAGTTGTTCATTAATAAAATGAGTGTCATCACCCAGCTGGGTTATTACGTATATTATCCATTTGATTTTGAAGGGCGATTGTACAATAGGGTAGGTTTAAAACGATATTTTGGTGAAACCGTATTTGGTTCGATAACGTTAAAATCCCACGGGGCGGCAGCCGAAGCCTTAGAATTTGGAGTTGGATTTCGTTTTTAAAGTAAAAGTGTAAAGAGTAAATGGTTAGTCACAAAATTAGAATAGATTTTTCTTTTAGGGGAAGTATGGGAGTGTCTTCTCGAGCTAAGAGAATGGCCCTTATCATTCTTCCTATACTCATCTGCATCTCCTCCTGTTCTACAGACGCTGCTCCCGACTGCTTGCAAAATGCAGGGGATTTGGTTAGACAGGAAATAATGCTTCCTAATTTTGACAAAATTACTGTCTTTGAGAAAGTAGCCTTGGTTTTAAAACAGGGCGATATCCAAAAAGTTGAAATAGAAACCGGAGAGTTTTTAAGGGAGGAAGTAAGCGTAGTGGTAGAAGGGGATAGACTTGTACTTCGGAATGAAAATGGTTGTAATTTCTTCCGAGAATATGGTGTGACCACAATTTATGTAACATCTCCAAATATTACGCAAATACGGAGTAGCACTGGCCTTGCCATAAAAAGTGACGGAGTTCTTGATTACCCAAACCTTGCCTTGTTCTCCGAAAGCTTTAATGAGCCAGAAGCGGAAACTACGGATGGCGAATTCGATATGACATTGAACGCTACTTCCGTAAGCGTTGTTGTCAATGGCATTGCCTATTTCAAACTATCGGGAACAACTGAAAATCTCAGCTTAAATGTAGCTGCAGGTGATTCACGAATAGAAGCGGAAAACCTCATTGCCCAAAACATTAATTTAAATCACCGAGGTTCCAATGACTTGTTGATACTTCCCGAATCGGCGATAAGAGGTACAATTCGCGGTTACGGAAATGTAATTAGCTTTAACCGGCCATCTGTCATTGAGGTAGAGGAGCTTTTTAATGGTAAGTTGATTTTTAAAGATTAATGTATAAAATCCCCTTTCTGGTTAAGTGGAAGATGGCTATATACCAGAGGGTTCGGTGGGGATGGGCATAAAACAAAGTCCAAAAGCTTGTGATTAGAAAAGTTTAAAATGTCTAGATTATAAGGCTAGATTCATAATGAGGTTATGAACCCTATCAAAAAATTTATCTTAAATCTTTTTGCCTCGAAACATTTTCTAGGAAGTGACTCCAAATTAATGGGCTTGTTAAGAGCTGATACTATTTTGCAGAACTTAATTGTAGAACGTAGAGTACCTGGGTTAGCTATTACGGTTATTAAAGAAGGAGAGGTTGTTTTTCGAAAAGGATTTGGTTACGCTGACTTAGATACCAAAAAGTTTGTGGATCCGCAAAACTCTATATTCCGTATTGCCAGTGTTTCCAAACCTATTGCCGCTACCGCTCTAGCACAGATGGTTTCTGAGGGAATTATAGATTTGGATGCTTCTTTTTATAAATACGTACCCTACTATCCTAAAAAGAAATGGGATTTTACCATCCGTAACTTGGCGGGCCATACCGCAGGTATTAGAGGATACCGTGGAACAGAATATGGGTTGAACCAACCTTACTCAATCAAAGAAAGTATCGAAGTCTTTGCAGCAGATGATTTGCTTTTTGAACCTGGAACGGGTTACTTCTATAATAGTTACGACTGGGTACTAATTTCATTGGCAATGCAGGAGGCCAGCGGAATTCCTTTTGAGCAATATGTTCATCAAACAGTTTTGAAGCCTTTGGGGATGTCCAATACATTTACTCCAGCACCTATTGTAAAGTCAATCGGAGCCGAGTTTGGCTCAGAAAATAACAAAGAATTCTCAACTCCACGCGAACAAACTGAAGAAATTTCCAGTTTTTATACCAAAAACCGGGACGGTTTCCGAAAAGCTATTTCAGTGAATAATTTTTATAAGCTTGCCGGGGGAGGATACCTATCCACATCGTCGGACATTGCCAAACTGGGACAAGCTTATTTGGAGAAAAAAGTTTCAAATGATTCCGTTTTAGGCCAATTTTTGACTTCGGAAATCATCAACGGAGAACCGACTTATTACGGCCTAGGGTGGCAGGTCAGTGAAGATATTAAGGGAAGGCCCTACTTTGGGCATATCGGAAATGGAATAGGAGGATATTCCAACTTTTTTGTCTATCCCAATGAAAAAATGGTTTTTTCAATACTCGTAAACTGTACAAATCCAAATGTTCAGGACGAACTTGATGAGATAATTCAAATATTTTTAACTGAAAACTTCAACGATAGTCTTTCATAGAATTTGATTGTTTCTGTATATTTAAAGAAGCAACCTAAAACCTTTAATTTTGAAAAACGCCAAGTATATCATTATTGCACTTGTTGCTTTAATGGCCTGTAAGTCCGAAAAAAAACAAAATGGGTCAGAAGAAGCTGAAACCACTTCTCTGAGGCAAGAAACCATTAAAAAAATTGACGTCCATGCGCACTTTAAATATGAACGGGATTATTTTAAGAACTTTTTCAACAAATGGAATATGCAGGGAATACTTGTAGATGTGTCCAAAGCAGATTCTCTAGGTATTGGGCGTAGTTGGGATGAATATCTTATTCTTTCCCAAGCTCAACCAGATTTATTTTTTCTCTGCACTTCTTTAATTGGCGTAGGGATTGATGCACCGGATTTTGCCGATAGACAAATTGATCGCTTAAAACATGAAATTGAACAAGGGGCTCGGATGGTTAAAGTTTGGAAGAACTTTGGAATGGTAACAAAAGATGCATCCGGTAAGTTTATACAAATAGATGATGAGAGATTGCAGCCCATATGGGATTTCCTGGAAGCCCAAAAAATTCCCGTAATGGCGCATATAGGAGAACCGGTACAAGCTTGGCGTCCTTTGGACGATCCTAACAATCCACACTATGGCTATTATAAGAACAATCCGGAATACCATGCTTTCCAACATCCTGAAATACCTTCCTATGAAACCATTATTAAAGCCCGGGACAATTGGATTTCCCGCAACCCTGATTTAAAGATTTTATGTGCGCATTTAGGAAGTATGTCCCATGATGTGGATATGGTTGCGGAACGCTTGGATAAATTTCCGAATATGTATGTGGAAACCGCTGCTCGTTTTGGCGATTTGGTAGGTCAGGATTCCGATAAGGTTAGTGGATTTTTTGAAAAGTATCAGAACCGCATTTTCTTTGGAACAGATTATGGGAACTCTAGTCCACAAGAAGGGAAAACAGAAATAGAACTCGAAGATGAAGAACAGGACCTTCAAAATGACTACAATCGTTTATGGACGTATGTAAGCTCCAAAGATTCCGTTGCAGAGCGCGGTCAAAAAAATATCGGTCTGGGATTATCAGAGGATGTTTTAAGAAAAATTTACTATGAAAATGTAGTTAATTTTTTGGAACTGCAGTAGATGAAATATTTGAAATTAATTTTTTTCGTAAGCCTTGTTTTATCTTACACCTCTTGTCAGCAAGGTGTGCCGCTATTCGAAAATAATGGTAATAGGGATTGGATACAGAAAGGTGATGCCAAATGGGAGTTTTCCGATGATGAAATTACAGCAACACTACTAAGAGGTTCAGGCTTTATCATGACAAAAGAGGTTTACGAAGATTTTGAACTTGAGCTGCAGTTCTATCCCGACGAAACCATAAACTCAGGAATTTTTGTTCGGTGTTCTGAATCCGAACTAAGTTACACAGATTGTTACGAGATTAACATTTGGGATGATCATCCCGATCAAAATGAAAGGACGGGAGCAATAGTATCCAGGGCAAAACCGATTTTGTATGTTGAAACCACAAATACATGGAATACCTATACGATTAGATGTAAAGGAAATAGAATTAAGGCATGGATAAATGGAAACCTCACGGCCGATTTGGAAAATGACGATTTGGGCAAAGGCTATATTGCATTGCAAGCGGCTGGCTTGGGAACTGTACGATTTAGAAATATAGTACTGACGGTCCTGTAGAATTATAGTCCTATCGATAATCATAAAAAAATACTAAACTTCCACTATTTTATTTTTTGTTTATAAAATTTATTTTAACTAATCAAAAATGATATCTGCATGAAAACTATAAAAGAATTTTTAATTCTATCCGTTATTACCTTTTTCACCTCAAATATGTCCGCCCAAGAGATTACTGTTTTTCAAGGTGCGTGGGGTAACCAATTTTATCAGGATAAGGAAAAAATGACATGGAAGGAATTTGCTATGGCAATGGACAACAATCCGGCCTCCCAAGTTTATTGGTCAAAAGCCAAAAAGCAGTATGGCGTAACTTTTATTACCGCACGGCCAACTTAGGTTTTGGTATATGGTATTTAGTCAATGAAAATGAAGATAAAAGCACTACGGCTCAAATTATTGGTTTTGCAAGTACTGCAATAGTGGGCTCTATTTTTTATTGCTTGGCTAACAAGAACAAGAAGAATGCCATTTTGGAATTTAACGACAGTCTAGGAAAAACTACCTATAGATTGGTACCTTCCCAAGAAGGAATAGGTTTAGCTCTAAAATTCTAGGGGCTTAAAAAAGAAATATTGAGATAGAGGGATATTTGTTATTTTTATGGAATGTCCAATAAACTTCCAAAAGATGACTAAACATATCCCTTTTCTATTGCTGAATGTTGCATGTTTTTTATTTATTCAATTCACACAATCGCAAAGCCCTGATGAGTTGGACCGGCTTTCGGATAAATACGCAGATGCCAGTATTCCGCTGTTAAAGGACTTGTTGAGCATACCCAACGACGCTTTTTATCCTGCGCATATAGAGCGGAACGTGATCTGGTGCGAAAAAGCCTTCGGTGAGCGTGGATTTGAAACCAAACGCATAGAGACTTCGCATGCACCTCTTTTACTTGCAGAAAGGAAACATCCAAATGCTCTGGAGACGGTTTTGATTTATCTACAATTGGATGGTCAGCCTGTGGACAGCACACGATGGTTCCAAGAAAATCCGTACAAACCCGTTCTCAAAAAGAAAAAGGATGAAAATGAATGGGAAGAAGTTCCGTGGGAAGCTAATGAACAAATGGATGATGAATGGCGAATTTTTGCACGCTCTGCAAGCGATGCAAAAGGGCCCGTAGCGATGTTTTTAACTGCACTTGATGCTTTGGCTTCAGAAGAAATCACCCCAAATTATAATATTAAGGTCATTATGGATTTTGAGGAGGAACTGGGTTCTCCAAGATTGCCAAATGCTGTAACCGAAAACGCAGAACTTCTTGAGGCGGATATGTTAATTATTTTTGATGGCCCACGGCATATAAGTAATAAGCCGACTTTAACTTTCGGAGCTAGGGGTATTGCCACAATCACCCTTACGACCTATGGACCAGTAGTTCCACAGCATAGTGGTCATTTTGGTAATTACGCACCCAATCCCGCGCTGCGTTTAGCAAAACTTTTAGCCTCCATGAAGGATGATGAAGGGAGAGTAACGATTCCTGGGTTTTATGACGGAATAACTATAGATGCTGAAACAGAGCGAATCTTAAAGGATGTTCCGGACAATGAAGAAGAGATTAAGGAAAGACTACAGATTGTTTCTACGGATAAAGTAGGAGACTATTATCAGGAAGCCATCCAATATCCATCTTTGAATATCCGAGGTATGCAGTCCGGTTGGATTGATGAAAAGGTCCGTACCATAATTCCAGGTTGGGCAAGGGCAGAAATTGATGTTCGTTTGGTACTGGAATCTGATCCAGAGCTATTAATTCAGTTGATAAAAGATCATGTGGCTGCTCAGGGATACTTTATAACGGCTAAAGAACCCACACGAGAACAGCGATTGGAATATGATAAAATCGTAACCTTTACTTCTGAAATATCCTATCAGTCTTTTCGAACCGACTTTGATTCCAAGGTTGGTCAGTGGTTGACCAAGGCCTTGAAAAATGCATTTGGAGAAAATCCCATCCGTATTAGAATGAGTGGAGGGTCTATCCCAATATCTCCTTTCGTGACCACTTTAGGTATCCCTGCGGTAACGGTACCTACGGTAAATAGAGACAATAATCAGCATAGCCCCAATGAAAATCTTAGGATTGGCAACTATAGGGATGGTGTAAAAACGATGATAGCAATTCTAAAGGAAGATTTATAATTTAATATTTCAAAAATCAAATAATCAATGTTATCGATCGTTACAGCTAAGTGTTATTAACTTATTCTAAAATCCTATGAAATCCATTTGCCTTCTCGTAATTACGTCATTATTTACTTTCATCGTTAACGCCCAGGAGATTACTATGTTTTCTTCTTTTACCGGCTACAAATATTATCAAGATGATAAGGAAATCTCAAAGGATGATTTACAGAGTTTATTGTATAAGAATGATGAGGTGAAGAAATTCTGGAAAAAATCTAAAACTCAAGAAGCCATATCCATAGTAGGAATAGCTTCTGAAATGAGTTTTGCTGTTTGGATGACTCTAGAGCTTTTGAATGATGACCCATTTTTATCTGGTAGAGATAGAGCTCAAAATGCTCTTGGACCTGCTTTAGGTGTTATTGGTACTGGAATTGTTGGTGGTATTTTTATGTATGCATCTAACAATTCTAAAAAGAAAGCCATTCTCACATATAACAAGCAATTTGACAATAAAACAAGCTTTAGATTAGTCCCAGCATGTAATGAAAATGGCTTGGGTTTAGCACTTCAGTTTTAAAGTATTCATAGAAAAGACTTCTTTTTTCGGTGGATTATTTTGTGAAATACTACGAATTAAGAATAATTCCGAAAAAAAAACAGCTAAATACTGGTTTTTAAATATAATTAGTACATTAGCCAAAGTTTATTTAAATAATGACAAAGCAATATTTCTGGAACGGTTTCTATTTCTACTTCTTTTTTAAGAGAGGTATGGGACTGTTGTAGTATATATAAAAATATCAGCAAATGAAGTCCCGTGAAAAACGGGGCTTTTTTTTTGAACAAAAACTAAAACGAAGTTGTCTTTAAGAATTGCCATACAAGGAATTAAGGGGTCTAACCACCATCAAGTGGCAAAGGATTACTTCGATGATACTATAGATTTGGTGGAATGCCTGTCTTTTGACAAATTGGTGGACAGTCTTCTCAATAAGGAAGCGGATCAAGCGATTATGGCGATTGAAAACTCAATTGCAGGCTCAATTATACCAAATTATAATCTCATATATCATAATGGTCTTCACATCATTGGAGAGCATTATTTGAATATACATCACAATTTAATGGTCTTAAAGGGCCAAAAATTAGAGGACATCAAAGAGGTGAGTTCTCATCCCATGGCATTGTTGCAGTGCAAGGATTTTTTAAAGCGTATCCTAAAATTAGATTATTAGAAGACGTGGATACGGCAGAAGCTGCCAAACGCATTACAGAGCAGCAACTTAGTGATGTTGCGGCGATAGCACCTAAAGTTGCGTCAGATTTATATGGCTTGGACATCGTAGCTGCGGACATTCAGACTATAAAGAATAATGCTACCCGATTTATTATTGTAAAAACAAAAAACAAAGAGCTGCCAAAAGAGGAAATCAACAAGGCATCGGTACGTTTTATAACGGATCACAAACGTGGTAGTTTGGCAACAGTGCTTAATGTTATGAGTGATTGTAATCTTAATTTAACCAAGATTCAATCATTACCTGTAATCGAAACTCCCTGGAAGTATGCCTTCTTTGTGGATGTCACATTTGACGGATATGAGGATTTTCATAAAGCAAAATCGCTATTGATTATCATGTTGGAGGATTTTAAGGTTTTGGGAGAATATAAAAATGCCATGCAATGATTGAAACTGCTGAAAGATTAAATACCGTACAGGAATACTACTTTTCTAAAAAGTTGAGAGAAGTCCGTGGATTAATGGCCAAGGGCAGACCAATCATAAATATGGGAATTGGAAGTCCAGACTTGGCTCCATCACAAGTCGTACTGGAAAGTATACAACAGGCTGTATTGGAAAATGGTGCCCATCAATATCAAAGCTATCAAGGGCTACCGGAATTGAGGAACGCCATAGCCGCGTTTTACAAAAATAAATTTGGGGTACTGGCCGATGCTGAGAATGAAATTCTTCCTTTGATGGGCTCTAAAGAGGGTATTATGCATATAAGTCTCGCCTTTTTAAACGAGGGCGATGAAGTATTAATACCAAATCCTGGATATCCAACTTATACCTCGGTAACCAAACTTGTTGGAGGCGTGCCAAAGTATTACGATTTAACTGCGGCGAATGAGTGGTTTCCTAATATCAAAATTTTGGAAGCAGAAGATTTAAGTAAGGTGAAATTAATGTGGGTCAGTTATCCACACATGCCAACCGGAGCACTAGCTACCTCAAAGCAGTTTCAAAATTTAGTGGCGTTCGCCAAAAGAAACAAGATTTTATTGGTCAATGACAATCCCTATAGCTTTGTGCTTAACGATGCCCCACTAAGTATTTTAAAAATTGATGGTGCAAAGGAGGTTTGTTTGGAATTAAACTCCCTAAGCAAAACTTTTAATATGGCTGGCTGGCGCGTAGGATTTGTTCTAGGCAGTGCAGACCATTTGAATGCCATATTAAAAGTAAAGAGCAATATGGATTCTGGAATGTTCTACGGTATTCAAAAAGGAGCTATTACAGCTTTGGAAAGCACAGATGATTGGTACGAGGAGTTAAATGAGACTTATAGAAGACGAAGAGATTTGATTTTTGAACTGGCAAACAAATTGAACTGCTCTTATGATGAAAAGGCAGTAGGCATGTTCGTTTGGGCAAAACTGCCTTTTGACAGTGCATCCTCAGAGGAATTTATCGATTCAATTTTATATGACAAGGATATTTTTATTACACCGGGAACTATTTTTGGGAGCAATGGGGAGGGATATATCAGATTTTCTTTGTGTGTGACTGAGGAAAAGATAAAAGAGGCCATAAAAAGATTTGAACAGTGAGCTAGTTGAAGTGGGATTTTTAGGAGTGAAATAAAGCATCTAAAATCTCAATTCTAAGATGAAACATATAAAAGTAATATGAACGTATTTGTAGTCGGTATCGGTTTAATAGGAGGTTCTTTTGTAAAGGACATCAAGGCAAAATTGCCCCAAGTAACCGTTTACGGTATTGATTCAAATCCTGAACATTTGGAAGAAGCACTGACCTTAAGGCTGATCGATGTAAAATCCAGCTATGACGATTTGCATCTGGCCGACTTTGTTATGGTTAGTATTCCTGTAGATGTAGTCTTGAAAGAACTACCTATAATTTTGGATAAAGTGAATGATGAATGCGTTGTTTGCGATGCTGGTTCTACAAAGGAGTTGGTGTGCGCCACTTTGGATGATCATCCAAAAAGACGAAACTTCCTGGCCTGTCATCCCATTGCGGGAACGGAGTTTTCTGGGCCATCGGCTGCTGTAAGCGGACTGTATAGTAATAAAACCAACATTATTTGCGAAGTTGAAAAAACAGCATTTAAATTACAGGAAAAGGCGCTTGGTATCTTTCAAATTTTAGGCATGAGAATTAGGTACATGAACCCCAAAGCGCACGACAAACATATAGCTTACGTATCCCATTTGTCACACATAAGTTCGTTTATGTTAGGAAAAACGGTAATTGAAAAAGAGAAAAACGAACGTGATATTTTTGATATGGCAGGGAGTGGTTTTGAGAGTACTGTACGCTTGGCAAAAAGTTCTCCGGCAATGTGGACGCCAATTTTTGAGCAGAACAAGGAGAACGTGGTTGAGACATTGGAAGAATACATCCAAAATTTATTGGATTTTAAAGAATTGCTGTTAAAGGAAGATTATAAGGGCATTTACGATGAAATGAACAACACGAATAGAATAAAATCAATTTTAAGGGGAATACCTATAAACAAGAAATAATGGAGAATACAAAAGAAATGAGGACCTGGTTAGATGATATGGGTTTAGACCATCCACTAGTTATAGCAGGGCCATGCAGTGCAGAGACCGAAGAACAAGTACTGCGCATAGCGCATGAATTAAAGGATACCGATGTCAATTACTACAGAGCGGGAATCTGGAAACCTAGAACACGTCCAGGAAATTTTGAAGGGGTAGGCGCCCTAGGGCTAAAGTGGTTGCAAAAGGTGAAGTCGGAAACCGGGCTGAAGACAGCTACCGAGGTCGCAAATAGAGCACATGTGGAATTGGCTTTGGAACACGATATTGATTTACTTTGGATAGGTGCACGGTCCACGGTTAGCCCGTTTATCATGCAAGAACTGGCAGATGCCCTGGAAGGTACCGACAAAATTGTATTGGTGAAAAATCCTGTAAATCCGGATTTAGCCCTATGGCTAGGTGGTATAGAGCGATTGCACACCGCAGGAATCGATAAATTAGGCGCCATCCATAGAGGTTTTTCAACCTATGAAAAAACAAAATATAGGAATATTCCGGAATGGCAATTGGCCATCGAGTTTCAGAACAGGTTTCCAGACTTGCCTTTGATCAATGACCCATCACATATTACCGGTAGGCGTGATATGATTTTTGATGTATCGCAGACTGCCCTAGATTTGAATTTTGACGGATTGATGATCGAAACGCACCATGATCCGGACAATGCCTGGAGTGATGCCGCCCAACAAGTTACCCCGCAAAAATTGGTTCAAATTATGAAGGATTTAAAAATACGTAAGGAAACGGACCCCGAAGCGGAGTACAACACCAAACTCAGTAATTTACGGGCTCAGATTGATGTCATCGATAATCAATTAATAGAGACTCTTGGAAAACGAATGAAAATTTCCGATGGTATAGGGGAATTGAAAAAGGAAAGAAACGTAGCCGTTTTACAATCCAACAGATGGAACCAAATATTGGGGGCAATGATTTTGGAAGGGGAGAGCAAAGGCCTAAGCGAGGAATTCGTCCTGCGAATGTTCAAGGCCATACACCAAGAATCCATTAATCACCAGGAAAAAATAGTAAATTCATAAAAGGATGAAACCCCGGCAACCGCCGGGGTTTTTTATTTGAATTGGCTCTGTTTACATATTGAAGGAGTTTCAACCTAATATTGAGTTTATCATATTTTTATGATGGGAGAAAAGCATATGGATTCACTTCTTAAAAATGTACCTGGTAATGAAAATGCCTTGTCCGTCTTGCTTTCCTGCATCCGCTTCAACACTACTGGTAACGAATGCTAGTTCCCAGCCATCCGCTGCCATTGCACTCAATTTGGAGGAAATCACGGCATCGTTCGCCGCAATATTCTGAAAACGTATCCCAGCAATGTTGTAAAAGTTCAATAATTTGGTTTCTTCAAAATCCTTCACGCGAATATCACCTCTATCGGATTTATTTCGTGTATTATCATCCTCGGTCTGTATGGATGAAAATTCTTTGTAATCGCGATCCGCATTGGCATCAATAATACGGGAACGTCCCAATCCGCTGGGAACTATTGATTCTATGCTGGTAATTACCTTAAATTGTTGGGCGTTCGCGTCCATAAACGCTCCAGTAATTAAAAATACAAGACAAATGATTCTTTTCATGTGCGTAGCTATTAAAAGGTTAAAAATTTTGGATGAATTTAAAAGCTATTTTCCGTTTAGACGAATCAATTTCAAATATTTATCCTCAATACCCTATTTATTGTTTAGTTTATGATGGGAATAGGGGTGGATGTTTATATTGGAATTCTTTATTTCTATGTAGTAAGGAACAGGGAATTCATATTAAATATTGTTATTTTGTACAGATGAAGAAAATAGGTCGCATAGCATGGTAGGAACCGTATATAAATCTACGGGAAGTTGGTATACCGTGAAAGCGAAGGATGGTTCTTTTTATGAGTGCCGGATTAAAGGTAAGTTCAGAATCAAAGGAATCAAAAGCACCAATCCCGTTGCGGTCGGAGATTGGGTACAATTTGAGATAGAGACCATTGGGGACGATACCATTGGGATAATTCATAAGATTGAGGATAGAAAAAACTATATTATTCGAAAGTCCGTCAATTTATCAAAACAAACACATATCATCGCTTCGAACCTAGATCAGGTGTTTTTGTTGATAACCTTGAACAATCCAACGACCTACACGATTTTCATTGACCGATTCTTAGTAACTGCTGAAGCTTATGACATTCCGGTCGTTTTACTGTTTAATAAAACGGACAGTTACAGCGAGGAAGAATTGGACGAGGTTAAATTTCTAGCTAACCTTTACCGCGAAATTGGCTATACCTGCATAGGCATATCCGCAAAAACGGGTAAGAATATCGACAAGGTAAAGGAACTGATGACAGGTAAGGTTTCCATGTTTTCGGGGCACTCTGGCGTGGGCAAATCCACATTGATCAATAAGATAGAGCCTCAGTTGGACATTAAGACCGCGGAAATTTCGTCGCAGCATCTACAAGGTCAACATACGACTACTTTTGCCGAAATGTTCGACCTTACTTTTGATGCTAAAATCATTGACACCCCTGGTATAAAAGGGTTTGGGATATTTGATATGGAAGCATCGGAAATTGGGGATTATTTTCCTGAATTTTTTAAGCTGAAAAGAGACTGTAAGTTCAACAATTGTATTCATATGGACGAACCCAAGTGTGCCGTAAAAGAGGCTTTGGAAGCGGGTACTGTTTCTTGGAGTCGCTACAGAAGTTACGTGCAAATGATAGCAGGTGAGGATGAGGGATATAGAATGGACGACTACGCGGAAAAGAAATGAAAGCGGTTATACAAAGAGTTGCACATGCAAGTGTTACGGTTGATGGTGAGACGACTGCCAAGATTGGAAAAGGACTGTTGGTGCTTTTGGGAATAATGGATGAGGACCAAGAAGAAGATATTTCATGGTTAACGAAGAAAGTGGCCCATCTTCGTATCTTCAATGATGAACACGGCATTATGAACAGGTCTGTAATAGAGGAAAATAGCGATATTATCGTGGTGAGCCAATTTACCCTCTACGCCTCAACTAAAAAAGGGAATAGACCTTCATATATTAAAGCTTCAAAACCAGAAATTGCCATACCGGTATACGAGTCTTTCGTGAAAACCATGGAGAAAGAATTGGGAAAAAAAGTAGGGGCTGGAATTTTTGGAGCGGATATGAAAGTCGCATTGCTTAATGATGGTCCTGTGACCATAATTATTGATACAAAAAATAAGGAGTAGAAATGAAAATAAACAACGCACAACAAGCTGTAGATGATTGGATTAAGAAACACGGGGTCCGTTACTTTAATGAACTGACCAATATGGCGCAGCTAACAGAGGAAGTTGGAGAGGTGGCACGGATTATAGCCAGACGTTATGGTGAACAAAGTGAAAAGGAGTCCGACAAATCCAAGGATTTAGGGGAAGAATTGGCCGACGTGCTATTCGTAGTGCTCTGTTTGGCAAACCAGACCAGTATAGATTTACAACAGGCTTTTGATAAAAAGTTGCAACTGAAGTCAAAGCGCGACCACGACCGTCATCACAACAATAAAAAGTTGAAATAATACTATATTTGGATTCTTTTAAATAAAATTTCTCTTGAAAATTCAATTATCGGGACCAGCGAATAAATTGTTAAAAAACAATGTCGAAATAACAGGTTCCAAGAGTGAATCCAATCGGTCTCTTTTTCTTTCAGCATTATATCCGGAAATTTCCATTATCAATTTATCCAATTCGGACGATGCCCAAGTGATGGAGCGTGGTTTAAAGCAAAACTCCGGTACGGTAGACATTCATCATGCCGGGACCGCCATGCGTTTTCTAACCAGTTATTTCGCTTCACAGGATGGGAAAGAAGTAATTCTAACCGGCTCCCAACGAATGACCGAAAGACCCATAAAAATTTTAGTGGATGCCCTGCGGACATTAGGTGCGGAAATCGATTATAAAAAAGAGGAAGGTTACCCACCGTTGAAAATAAGGGGAAAAAAATTACAGGGACAAAAGGTAAGCCTTCCCGCTAATGTTAGTAGTCAGTATATTTCTTCGCTCTTATTGATGGCCCCGAGCCTAGAAAATGGAATAGAACTGGAATTGATTGGGAAAATTACTTCCGTTCCCTATATAAAAATGACCTTAGGTTTACTCAATGAAATTGGGGTCGACACATCTTTTAAAGGAAATGATATCAAAGTTTATCCAAAGGGAACAAAAGCGCCTTTGACCTTAGTGGTGGAATCCGATTGGAGCTCGGCTTCCTATTTTTACAGTATCGTTGCCCTAGCGGATTTGGGTACGGAAATTACGTTATCATCCTATAAAGAAAACAGCTTGCAAGGCGATAGTGTTCTTGCTGATTTATACAATGCCCTAGGTGTACATACAACGTTCCAAGAACACCAGATTACCTTAAAAAAAGTATCGAGTTCGAATCCTGAATTATTTCAGGCGGACTTGGCAGATGCTCCGGATATTGCCCAGACAATTACCGTTACTTGTTTCGGTTTGGGGATAGGGTGCCACCTAACGGGATTACATACCTTAAAAATTAAGGAAACCGATAGATTGGTGGCCCTGGATGTTGAGCTTTCTAAATTAGGGGCAGATATTGCAGTAACAGATAAATCACTTACACTCAATCCAACGAATTCAATCAATGAGGGTATTGTAATTGATACCTATAATGACCATAGAATGGCTATGGCGTTTGCACCGTTGGCAATGAAAACCAATCTTTTTATAAATGATGCCGAGGTCGTTTCTAAGTCGTATCCCGACTTTTGGAAGGATATGGAATCTCTTCAATTTGGGGTCACTGAATTATAATTACGTTTTTACTTGACAACCCCTATGCGCAGATTGTATATTTGCACCCGCAAAACGCGCGGTTGAAAATCGTACATCACCCCTAATACATTTAGCATACATATGAAATTATCTCACTTTAGTTTTGAGCTCCCCAAAGAATTACTGGCAGAACATCCTTCAGAAAATAGGGACGAATCCAAATTAATGGTCATCCATAGGGAAACCGGTAAGATTGAACATAAAATGTTCAAGGATATGATCGATTATTTTGATGAAGGAGACGTAATGGTACTGAACAATACCAAAGTTTTTCCGGCCAGACTTTACGGGAATAAAGAAAAAACTGGTGCTCGTATTGAAGTTTTTCTTTTACGCGAATTGAATGAGGAACAAAGGTTATGGGATGTTTTAGTAGACCCAGCACGTAAGATTAGAATTGGAAACAAGCTTTACTTTGGAGAGGATGAGAGTTTGGTCGCTGAGGTTATTGATAATACCACATCTAGGGGGCGAACCCTTCGGTTTTTATATGATGGTGCTTACCTAGACTTTAGAAGAAAATTACGTGAGCTGGGCGAGACACCGCTTCCTAAATATATTAAGAGAGACGTGGAGCCAGAAGATGAGCAACGCTATCAAACCATTTACGCAAAGCACGAAGGCGCTGTTGCCGCTCCTACAGCGGGATTACATTTTTCCAAGCATCTTTTAAAGCGATTGGAAATTAAGGGTATCGATTTTGCCGAACTTACGCTACATGTTGGTCTGGGTACTTTTAACCCTGTAGAGGTAGAAGATCTTTCCAAGCACAAAATGGATAGTGAAGAACTTTTTATAGATGAGAAGGCTACAGAAATCGTGAATAATGCTAAGTTGAAAAAGAAAAGGATTTGCGCTGTAGGCACTACCGCCATGAGAGGTCTGGAGAGCGCCGTTTCCTCGAACCATATGTTGAATACCTATGAAGGGTGGACAAACAAATTTATTTTTCCTCCTTATGAATTCAGCATCGCTAACTGTATGGTCACAAATTTTCACTTACCAAAGTCTACATTATTGATGATGGTGTCGGCTTTTATGGGGCATGATTTAATGAAAAAGGCGTATAAACAAGCAATCCTAGAGAACTATAAGTTCTATTCCTATGGGGACGCTATGTTGATTATATAAGTCTGACATTTCTTCGCTGTATAAAATTAGGCGAAACATAGAATAATGATTATTTAAATCCTGCTTTATCAATTTAAATTTGAAAAGCAGGATTTTTAGCTAAAAAGAGTGTGGAAGTTAAGAAAAAGGATATTCGAGCCCTAACACGGGAACAGCTTCGAAATTTTTTTGTCTCCAACGGAGACAAGGCATTTCGGGGCAACCAAGTGTATGAATGGCTATGGCAAAAATCCGCACACTCCTTTGATGTTATGACCAACCTATCCAAGGAGACCAGAGAGATGTTGGAAGCTCACTACGTGATCAACCATATTAAAGTGGATCAAATGCAACGTAGTGCGGACGGCACCATAAAAAATGCGGTGCGCCTGCATGATGATTTGGTGGTAGAGTCTGTTCTCATACCTACCAAAACAAGGACCACGGCCTGCGTTTCCAGCCAAGTAGGTTGTAGTTTGGATTGTAGGTTCTGTGCCACTTCGCGTCTCAAACGGATGCGCAACCTGAATCCCGATGAGATTTACGATCAAGTGGTTGCTATTGATAATGAGAGCCGTCTATATTTCAATAGGCCATTGAGCAACATTGTATTTATGGGTATGGGGGAACCCCTAATGAACTACAATAATGTTCTAAAGGCCATCGACAAGATTACATCCAAAGAAGGACTGGGGATGTCCCCAAAACGCATAACAGTATCTACTTCCGGAGTTCCTAAACTGATTAAGCGAATGGCGGATGAACAAGTAAAGTTCAAGTTGGCCGTGTCGCTGCATTCCGCAATCGATGAGATACGGACTTCAATCATGCCCTTTAACGCTACCTTTACTTTGAGTGATTTAAGGGAGGCGTTGATTTATTGGTATGAGAAGACCAAAAGTAGGATTACTTACGAATATGTAGTTTGGGAAGGTATCAACGATACTCAAAACGATATAGATGCGCTGGTCGAATTTTGCCGGTTCGCACCTTCAAAAGTAAATCTCATCGAATATAATCCTATTGATGATGGGGAATTCCGACAAGCCTCTGATAAGGCCATAGATAGGTATGTGCGTACTTTGGAAAGCAACGGAATCGTTGTCACGGTAAGACGTTCCCGTGGCAAGGATATTGATGCGGCCTGTGGACAGTTGGCGAATAAATCTTAGTATTAGTTGGCAGTTGGCAGTTGGCAGTTGGCAGTTGGCAGTTGTCCGTTTTACAGGGAAAAAGTACAGCCAAAATTCAAACTTACAATAAAATATGTGGTTGTTTGTCCAGTAACTTCTATCCTTCAAACACAAATTTAATTCTATTTGCATCAACCATTAAACCTATCTCTTGAATACTGCTATCCGAACACTGCTAACTGCTCCCTTTTCCCTAATTTTAACGTTCAAAGCCACACCGCTTGAAGATAGTAGCGCAAATTAAGGAACCCGTAAATGACGAAATGGAGCTTTTTGAATCCAAGTTTCGGGATTCCATGACTTCCAAAGTGGCGTTGCTCAATCGCATTACCTATTACATCGTAAATCGGAAGGGCAAGCAAATGCGGCCCATGTTCGTATTTCTTACGGCCAAGCTATTAAACGATGGTGAAGTTAACGAGCGTACCTACAGAGGGGCATCGGTAATTGAGCTTATTCATACGGCTACCCTAGTACATGACGATGTGGTGGACGAAAGCAATAAAAGGAGAGGTTTCTTTTCTATAAACGCCTTATGGAAAAATAAAATTGCGGTTTTGGTCGGGGATTACTTGTTATCTAAAGGGCTCCTGTTGTCCATTGATAATGGGGATTTTGATTTGCTCCGGATAATTTCCGTTGCCGTTAGGGAAATGAGCGAAGGTGAATTGTTGCAGATTGAAAAGGCCAGGAGACTGGATATTACAGAGGACGTGTACTACGATATTATCCGTCAAAAAACTGCTACCCTTATTGCAGCCTGCTGTAGTCTAGGCGCTTGTTCTGTAAAACCCGAGAGTCCGGAAGTGGAGACCTTCCGCAAATTTGGCGAACTATGTGGTATGGCTTTTCAAATTAAGGATGACCTCTTTGACTATGGTAACCAACGTATTGGGAAACCTACCGGCATAGATATTAAGGAGCAAAAAATGACTCTACCCCTAATTTATGCCCTTAATCACTGTTCCAAAAAAGAAAAGAGCTGGGTAATCAATTCCGTAAAAAATCACAACAAGGATAAAAAAAGGGTTAAAGAGGTTATTGAGTTTGTAAAGGATAAGGGTGGTCTTGATTATGCCGTGGCCAAGATGCTAGAATATAAGGATACGGCCCTGGAACTATTAAAAAACTACCCTGAATCTGACTATCGGAGCGCGCTAGAGCTTATGGTAAATTACGTTGTTGACCGTAAAAAATAACTGTACTGCTAAAACCAAAGCGCCGAATTCATCTACCTACTCAATTTTAAATCATTGAATATCAATTTTTTGGATTAATTTTTGATTTTATTTTTATATACAGGCAACCATTTTATAAACTACAGCGTCTAGATAAATAGAAGACAGCATTAAAATTTTGAAAATCATACCACTATATAAAAACGAAAGACAGCTCATTAAGAAGGCGATTGCCGGTAATAATGATGCACAACAACGATTGTATAGTAAGCACGCACCTAAAATGCTGGGTGTTTGTAGGCAATATATTAAGGATGTTCATTTTGCTGAGGACGTGATGGTGCAAGGTTTTTTGAAGATGTTTAGAAAGTTGCACACCTTTAATCACGAAGGCAGTTTTGAGGGATGGGTCAGGCGAATTATGATACGGGAAAGTATTTCGTACTTGCGGAAACAGCAATTTGTGGTCTATGATGATGAGGTATTTCAAAATAATCAAGGAAGTGAGGTATCGCAATCGATGGATTTGGACACGGAGCATATTCAACAGTTGATAGATGGTCTGCCGCAGGGATATAAGATGGTCTTTATACTTTATGCCGTAGAAGGCTATAAGCACGCTGAAATTGCCGATATGTTATCCATTACGGAAAGTACGTCCAAGAGTCAATTGTTCAAGGCGCGAAAAATGTTGCAGGAAAAATTAAAAAATCAAAATATCATAGGTTATGGAACCAGATAAATTCGAAAAATATATAAAATCAAAATTGGAAGAACGTGAAATTACACCCAGTGCAGATGTATGGGCAAAAATTTCCTCCCAGTTGGATACGGAAAATAAGAGGCCCAACCGTAGGTTTTTCTGGTACGGAGTGGCGGCAAGTGTCCTCGTAATAATTGGTATTGTTGTTTTTTATAACAATTCAGGAATAGAGGAGGGAAGTAGAAATGATAATAGCATCGTTGAAACGCCAATTATTGGGGAGATTGATGAAAAACCGGACCTAAAAACCAATGATATTACGCCAGATGCCCTGGTGCTTGAGCAAACAAAGGACGGCAAAGGAACCAATAGTAAAAAGGCCGAAGATGAAGCGTCAAAAATGATAGAAAATAAGATGCTTTTAGAGGATAGTGGAAAACAAGAAATTGCTCAAAAGTCAACAAATAGAGAAATTTTTGATACTGCCCAAATTGCTAAGGTGCCAGAGCATGTGTTAGATTCCAAAATTGCTGAGGTCGTGGTGCAAGTAGATATGCTGGAACTTTCCACAGAGGTTTCCGATGCTGAAGTGGATTCACTTTTACGTAAGGCCCAAGAAGATATTTTAAGGCAACGGCTTTTTAACGTGGATAACACCGTTGACGCCATGGCTTTGTTGACAGAGGTTGAGGAGGAACTTGATCAATCCTTCCGAGACCAAATTTTCCAATCGCTAAAGGCTGGTTTTCTTAAAGTTAGGACTGCTGTCGCAGACCGAAACAACTAAATCTTACAATTTAATCTTAAATCGTTAACTCCATATTTTACTATGGGGACAGGAACTGGAGTTTTATTCATCAACTGATACCGAGTTTAGGCGAGGTATCAAAAACAATCAAAAAAATGAGAACAATCACACTTTATCTGTTAGTATTATTATCTTTTTTTATTACAAAATCTGTGTTTGCACAGGAAGAAAATAGCGAGCGAATAGACCGTTTGGAGCAACAGAAGGAAAAAATAACCTTACAGGAAAAAGAAGCGCTAAAGTTTGAGGTTGAGGAAATTAATAAACGTTTGGAAAATGGGGCCATTACTGAGAGCGAGGCCAATGACCTAAAGCAAGCTGCCGCTGAAAAAAGAGCGCTAAATATCGAAAACCGCATTGCGATTTTAGATAATCAAATTGCCTTGTTGCAGCGTAATGAGGGTAAGACCCTAATCCTTATGGAAATGGACACCTTGGACAATGATAGAATCCGTTTGGGTATAGATATCGATGGTAAACCTGTGGTTAGCTTTAATTCGAAAAGGTGGAAGCGCGAAATCAAGTACGATCGCAGAACGTACTCGGATTTTGTTTTCGCATTGGGACTCAACAATGCCATCATAGACGGGGAATCTTTGGAGGATAGTCCTTACAAAATTGGTGGTAGTCGTTTTTTTGAGATGGGTTGGCAATGGCGCACCCGTGTTTTTGAAAACTCAAATTTTCTAAGACTTAATTATGGTTTTTCCTTTCAGTTTAATGGACTTAAACCTAAGGACAACCAATATTTTGTAGCTGTTGAAGACGGGCAGACAGAGCTTCAGGAATTTGATTTGGAATTGAATAAATCCAAACTACGCATGGATAATTTGGTCTTCCCTCTACATTTTGAGTTCGGACCTTCCAAGTTGCGAAAAACAGAGGAGACCATGAGGTATTCCTTGAATAATCAATTTCGCTTGGGAATTGGTGGTTATGGTGGATTTAATCTGGGTACACGCCAGAAACTCAAGTACGACCGAAATGGCGAAAGTGTAAAGGACAAATTGAAAAGGGGCTACAATACGTCCAACTTTGTGTACGGCTTAAGCGCTTATGCAGGATTTGATGGGGTGCTGCTTTATGTGAAATATGACCTGAACCCAATATTCAAGGATGCCCTTGTGGAGCAACGCAATGTCTCGTTAGGCCTTAGGTTCGATTTATAAATAGCTGAGTGTTTATCTTAATGGAAAGGGTACGAGGTCACGAATCAGGATTATCGTACCCTTTTTTATTCTTCTAGCGCTTTAAGCATGGGTTCCGTAAATTCAGTTTTATAATATATCTTTTTGCAATGGTTACATTCCGCTGTAACAGTAGTTGAGATTTTAAAAAGTTTGATCCAAAATAAATGAAAATAATTGTGGAGTGAATACATGGTCAAGGTTCCCATTTGTTCACAATGTGGACAAGGAACATTGGCAACTTGTTCGGTTTTGGTTTTCCCTGGTCTAGTTCCAAAAAATAAGATCATAAACTAAAAAATACGATATCAAAGAAGTTCAAAGGAAACGGAAATGTAATAAACCCTCTTGTTACCCGTATTTCCGTAATAAACGGATTCGGTAATTTCGTTGTTGTTCGTATCGCTTATGCTAATAGCCTTTCCAATACTCCTTCCAATTTTTTGGGATATGGCTTCGGCTTTTTCTTTTGCATTATCGAATGCGGCCTTGGCATAATTTGCCATTTGTTCATCGGTTAAACGGGCTTCCATGGTAGTGTCCGAACGTGAAACTCCAATAGATTTGACGTTTAAAAATTTTTGCATTTCGGCTATGGATGTAGTTTTAAAGGTCATGACCGTACCTTCCTTCTCATAACCTAAAAGAGCATAATATAAGGCGTCCTCCGTAAGTTGGTCGGTTTTAATACCCGCCTTGGACAGCTTATCCAAATAGGTGGACTTTACTTCGTCCAAGCTCATGGTCATGGCATCGTAATACACGTTATTGAGACTTACGATCATCTTACTAGAATATTCCGGGCTTATGGAATAATCCGTCGTGCCGTTAACGTTAATACTGTTAGGCGTGGTTTGTGCTATTATTAATTGGGCCGTAAAAAACAGGAGTAATGCTAATAAATTCTTTTTCATTGTTCTTTTTATTCAATTCAATACTAATATAGGGGTAGAAATCGATATTTTTAGTTTTATTTTTACGTTTCCCAATCCTTTAAAAAACTAATTTTTGATTTCAAAAACAACCATAGATCAAGTTTATGAAACTGCCCGTTTGGAGGAGGTCATCGGGGATTTTGTGCAATTGAAGAAATCGGGTTCCAACTTCAAGGGTCTTAGTCCTTTTAGTGACGAGCGTACCCCTAGTTTTATGGTTTCTCCGGTAAAACAGATATGGAAGGACTTTAGCAGCGGCAAAGGGGGTAACGTAGTGGCCTTTTTGATGGAGCATGAACATTTCACCTATCCGGAAGCTATCAAATATTTGGCTAAGAAGTACAATATTGAAGTTGAGGAAACCGAACAATCCAACGAGGAGAAGGAGCAGGCCAACGAACGTGAAAGTATGTATCTGGTTTCTGAGTTCGCCCAGAAGTATTTTAAGGAAATGCTTTGGGAAAGCGAGCTGGGAAAGGCCATAGGTTTAAGTTATTTTAAGGAGCGTGGTTTCACCGAGGAAACGATAAAAAAATTCGATCTGGGATACTGCCTAGATCAGTGGGATGGTTTTACTACTGCCGCACTGGATAAGGGTTATAAATTGGAGTATCTGGAAAAAACGGGGTTGACAATCGTAAAGGAAGATGCAAATAACCCGAATAGCCCGAAAAAATTTGACCGGTTTAAAGGTCGTGTTATGTTTCCCATTCACTCGCTGAGTGGGCGTGTATTAGGTTTTGGTGGTAGAATACTTACGAACGATAAAAAGGCGGCCAAATACCTGAATTCTCCCGAAAGCGATATTTACCATAAGAGTAAGGTGCTGTATGGAATTTATCACGCTAAACAGGCCATAGCAAAAGAGGATAATTGTTATTTGGTAGAGGGGTATACGGATGTCATCCAGTTCAACCAACGCGGAATCAACAATGTAGTTTCCTCTAGTGGTACCGCTTTGACGCCCGAGCAGATTAGGTTGATCAATAGGCTCACCAAAAATATCACGGTATTGTTCGATGGTGATGCGGCCGGTTTGCGGGCCTCATTAAGAGGAATAGATTTGATTCTGGAACAAGGCATGAACGTCAAAATTTGTACGTTCCCGGAAGGGGAGGACCCGGATAGTTTTGCCAAGAACAATGACTATGAGGATGTAGTGCGCTATCTCCAGGAGAATGCTAAGGATTTTATCCAGTTTAAGGCTTCGTTATTAATGAAAGAAGCCTCTGACGACCCCATTAAAAGAGCGGATACCGTAAGGGACATTGTAAACAGTATAGCTAAAATTCCCGACCGGATAAAAAAGGAAATATACATTCAGGAGTGCGCCCAAATAATGAACATATCGGAAGCGGTATTGTTTAATACATTGGCGCAAATAGACAAAAAGGAATCCTACGAGGCCAAGAAAAAAACACAACAGGACCAGACCGCTTTTAATGTGGTCCGGAATGAAACCGTACAAGAAAAGGTAGATGTACAATTTGAACTAGAACGAAAAATAATTGAGATGTTACTGCTTTATGGCGACCAAAAAGAGGAATTTGAAGATTTGGTGCTTAAGGAAAACGACAAGGGCGATTTAATCTTAGAGCCAGAATTCCTGGAGATTAAGGTCTATGAAAAAATCTACCTTGATTTACAGGACGATGAAATTGAATTGGCCAATGAACGTTTCCGGAATATGTATTACAAGATTATAGAAGCTCTTAACGAAACTGAAGATTTTTCCATTAATGGTTTTATTTCCAACTTAGAGCAGGAAATGGCCAATGATATTTCTTCTATTTTAATGGAAGAGGAAAAATATGCCCTACATAATTGGGAAAGCAAGGACATTTACCCCAAAAGTAAAGCCACCGGTATTTCCCAATTGGTAAGTGAGACCATTTTAACGCTCCGCTGCTTCCTAATTAAGAAACGTATGGAGAGTTTGCAGAACGAAACGCAACATAGGCAGGATGATAATAAGGAAACTCTAGAGGAGATAATCAACTACCTGCAGTTGAACAAGCTTTTGAACAAAAAACTGAATAGGGTGCTGTCCTGAACCAAAAAAACCCGCAGATGCGGGTTTTTATCTTATAATTTAGTGTCAGATTAATACAGTTCCAGCGCTTTTGCCTGTTGCAATAAATCTACCATGTTGTCCACATTCAATTTTTTCATTAAACGTGCCTTATAGGTACTGACTGTTTTTTCATTGAGGTTTAATCCTTGGGCTACCTCTTTGTTTCGTTTTCCGCTGGCAAGAAGTTTTAAAACTTCTACTTCCCTAGTTGATAACTTACGGAAGAATCTTCTTGGCTTCTTGGTGCCTTCATCGAACGCTAACCTTTGGGCCAACTCGTTGGTGATGAACATGCTCCCTTCACTTACTTTGGTAACTGCGGAAATAATGTAATCGATATCCGAGGATTTGGCTAAGTATCCGAAAGCACCAGCCCTAATAGCACTTAACGCATAGACATCTTCCGATTGTCCGCTGTACATCAAGACTTTTACATCGGGATATTCCTTTTTGATTTTGCGTAAGGCGGCTATACCGTTCATTTCCGGGATATCCATTTCTAGCATTACAACATCGGGGGTTACATTTTCCAGTTTTTCAAAAAGTTCTTCAGTAGTGGCAACATCGTCCACCATTTCAAAACCTGTTGCGGAATCCAGTACGTTTCTAACGCCCATTCTGACGATGGGGTGGTTGTCCGCGATTAAAACTTTGATCATTATGTTGAGTTTTCTAGATTGTCTTTATGTGCTGATTGTGTATAAAACCGCACATGCAATGTAAGACTTAATAATCTAAATTAGAAGTCAAAGATGTACTATTTTTCTTTAAACCATTAATTTGTAAGCAAAAACTCGTTTTATATACCTGATTGTTAGGTGAGTGGTTTATTTTAACGTTTCTGGAATTATACAAATGGGAATGGGCAGCATTTTGTGTTGATTCATCGAATTAAACCTACTGAATATAGAGAACACCTCTCTGTCACGGCCCGTAAAGTCATCTATGGTCTTACCTTCGTCTTTCATTCTCATGGCCCATTCCAATTCTGGATAGGAGGCACCTATCTGGTCTTCATCGGTCCTGTCATCTCCCCATAGTCCATCTGTTGGAGGGGCTTTTATAATTTCTTCGTTCACACCCAAGAACTTTGCGATTTCATATACTTCTGTTTTTAACAAATCGGCTATCGGACTTAAATCTACACCTCCATCTCCATATTTGGTATAAAACCCTACACCAAAATCTTCAACCTTATTTCCGGTACCGGCAACGAGATAACGGTTCAGGGCCGCAAAGTAATACAAGCTCGTCATGCGCAGCCGTGCACGTGTGTTGGCCAAAGACATAAAGCGTTCCTCTTCATTTGCAACGGTAGGGAATGCGGCTACCAAACCATCAAAGATAGGGGTAAGGTTTACGGGCTGTCGTTTTACGTTCTCAAAATTAGCCTGCAACCAATCAATATGCCTAGATGCCCTATCCGATTGAGTTTCTGCCTGATGTATGGGCATTTCCAAGCAGAGCAGGTCCAGTCCCGTTTTTGCACAAAGGGTTGAGGTCACGGCAGAATCTATACCGCCCGATACACCAATCACAAATCCCTTCTGCTTGGCATTGGTGGCATAATCCCTTAACCAATCCACTATGTGGTCTATCACTTTTTCAGTTTGCATATCCCTATCAATATTTGTTTAAATCGATTAACTTTGCACTAAAAATAAACTGTACTCGCTGAAAAATAAAATGTAATTGGAAATACTTCGTATGAAAAAAACCATTTTTACCGTATTATCAATTTTAATGCTATTTATTGGCTGTAATGATAGCGATAAGGTGGCTGCCGAAGTGGCAAAAATCCCAATGGACCTGGAACTATCACGTTTTGACCTGGAATTCGCAGAGGCCACTCCAGAGGGACTTCCTGGTTTAAGAGCGACATATCCGTATCTGTTTCCCGCACCGGACAGCATCTGGATAATGAAAATGCAGGATTCCTTGCAGGTGGAGTTGTTTCAGGAAGTAGGGAATACCTTTCGCAGTTTTGAGGATGAGGAATTGGGATTACAGGAAATGTTCAGGTATGCCAAGTATTATTTTCCCGAATTCGTGCCACCGCATGTTATTACCGTGACGAATGATGTGGATTACAATAACCGGGTCATACTTACAGATTCTTTACTACTAATTGGACTGGACAATTATTTGGGTGCTGAGCATAAATTTTACGGAGGCTTTCAGCGGTATATTGCCAAGGGTCTTGACCGTAAATATTTGGTGAGCGACGTTGCCAGTGCCTTTGCAAAGAAAGTAGTGCCCAGACCACGAGATCGTACCTTTTTGGCGCGAATGGTCTATTTTGGCAAGGAACTGTATGTAAAGGATAAGCTGATGCCGGAAGCTGACGATACTGTCAAGATTGGATATTCCGAGGAGGAAATGGATTGGGCCATTGCCAATGAAGAACCTATTTGGCGAAATTTTGTTGAGCAGGAATATTTGTACAGTACGGACAATAAATTAAACCTCAGGTTTTTAGACCCTGCACCATTTTCAAAATTTGGTCTGGAGCTGGATAACGAGTCACCAGGAAGGTTGGGCAGGTACATTGGATTGCAAATTGTACGTTCCTTTATGGAGAATAATGATATTGGTCTAAAACAGTTACTGGCCATGCCGGCAGAAGAATTGTTTAAAAAATCAAACTACAAACCTAGAAACTAAATGGCAGATTTGCACACATCGGAAATAACTTTGATCGTAGGATTGGATGAAAACCGTGTACCGGAAAAATTGTCTTGGTCCGCTCAAGATGGGGGAATAGATAATGAAGATGCAAAAGCAATGTTGTTATCTGTTTGGGACAGTAAGAATCAGGAATCCTTGAAAATTGACTTATGGACCAAGGATATGCCCGTAGACGAAATGAAAATCTTTTTTCACCAAACCTTGGTTTCGTTGTCCAATACTTTTATGAAGGCCACCCAAGATGAAAAAATGACGGCCACCATGAAGGATTTCTGTGATTATTTTGCGGAGAAAATGGAATTAAAACGGTAGGCGCAGAGCCAGGTAACCATTATTCTGTCAGCAGGGTAATGTTCATTTCTATATTCTTGTCCACAAGCGTCCTATCGGACCAACTGCCCGTGTAGGCAATATCCCATTCATATCTGTTGATGGTAAACTTTGTGGCGAATGTGTCGTTTTCATAGTTTGCGAAAAACTCAATATGTCTAGTCACATCCTTCAAGGTTAGGAATCCTGCAACTTTTAGGCTGTCAGCAGTTGTTTGATCAATGATTGTAATCTGGAACTCAGCGTTTGGATGTTTTTCCACGTCAAAAAAATCCTGACTTTTTAGGTGGTTGTTCAAGTTGTTCCTTGGAATGGTTTCGTGCTCCGGAATATCCGTTACTAGTATGGTGGTCATGTCTACCACAAATTTACCACCTACCAATTGCCCACATTCACTTATTAAATAACCGTTTTTTAAATCGATTTCACCTTCGTGCTTTCCCGCTCCTCGCATTTTTGTTCCTTTCCAATGAATGTTCGAATTTACCTTGTCAATATAAGTGGTATCCCCATCAATCAATGCTGTGGGTTTTAATTTCGTATTTGTTATCGTCGCTTTTTGAGCCTTGGAATTGTGTCTCCCCATACAAGAAATAAACAGCGACAATATCAAAATTACGAGCATCCTATTCATACTTGGGAATATTTAGGCCTAAAATGATATCACGCGTGCCAACCCAAATACTATCTTTCCGTATAAATTGGATAATACCACTTCCTCCTCTATTTTTTAATCTTTTTCTTTTTTCTGATGTTAGAAGCGGGTCGTTGTCAAATACAAAATCATCTATGTAATACGGTTCTGGAATTTTTTCTTCCTTAATCGTGACATGAATGTGGGCAGGTTCATCCCTGCTTGGATAACTGCCTGGTTTTATGGTGTAGATTGAATAGCTTCCTAGCTCGTCGGTCCTTAGCCAACCTCTAATGTAGCCATGGGTTTGGCCCAATTTGTTTTTGGGCATGTTCCTTTCTTCATCTTCTTTAATAGCGTAAACCCCACTGGGATCTGTTTGGTAATAGTAGAGAACGATATTTGATGCCGGTGTTTTACCGTCTGTTTTATATACTGTTCCCGTTAGCAGGATTTTCTGGCCTTTTTCGTCGAATGCAGGACTAGTGTCGGTTGACAATAAACGTTCTGGTATTTTGTGGTAAAACGGTGGCGATTTGTCAAAATCATCACTTAAAATATTTATCTGTTCATTTGGAGTTTGTGCATGGCAAATGGACAAGTTCAGCCAAGTTAATAGTAGTATCCCTATTTTAAATAATCGTAGCATTTTTGAAGTTTTCCAATAAATGTAGGTGATAAATCATATGATCACGCAACAGATTTGAGACACCTATCTAAGTGGAGGGAATAATAGGTTTACTGGAGTAGTTGATGCCAATTGTTCCTGTAGTGCCTGCTTAACCTGATGATTTGACCGTTCTCAAGTTTCGCGTCGTAATCCCCATTATTTCTGGATTTTAGTTCTTTTAGGTACGTAACGTTTATGATTGCTGAGCGGTGCACTCTTAAAAAAATGGCCGGGTCCAATTCAGATTCAAATTCTTTTAAACTCTTGTTGTCAAGAAATTTTTGGTTGTTCGTACAAACCTTAACATAAGGCTTATCCGTCATAATAAGCTGAATTGTCGCTGTTGGAATAGTCATGATTTTCCTACCGATTTTAAGCTTTGTTTTTTCGGAATAGTGATGGAATATGTTAGTTTGCTTGTGTTTAGAAATAAAAATTGCAGGAAAAATAGTGTACCACAATAGGACGATGTAGAATTGATTGGAAAGGGCAGTATTAAAAATAGCAGAAAACCGATGCGGAGGCGTAAACACTAAATTAATTACAGAAAAGAATAAAGCTGTAAAAAATAGAATATGGATAAAGCTAAAAGCGATTCCAGCGACTAGATTTAAGGGTAGTTTGCCCACTTTGTTCTTGGGATTAATTTTTCTGATAAGTCGGTTTATTGAAACAGAAAAAGGGATGAACAAAAGCCAAAACGTATTGTAAAGCATGGATTCCGATATATAAAACCCCGTTTGCTTTATGTAACTGTAAATGTAGTCTTGAAGTACCGCTGACAGGAAAACAACGCCTACAAGAAAAAAATACAGCGGTATTTTACCAACTTTTGGAATTTTAAATTTCTCCCGTATGTAAACGGTTTGTTCCATTGTCATTTTCAGCTTAGGTAAAATTGCCTTAGCAAACAATCTATTCAACTATACTGTGTTTTGAAAAGTCTTAGAAAGCTGTTTGCCCTAGTCCTAAGTTAGTAAATATCCAGGATTTTTGTTTGAGGGATTCTCAAGAATGATTTATAGCCGCTGTTGTGCTTTCGTTAGTTTTTTAATTCGTTATCAACTTGTTTGATGCGACTTTCAACTTTTTGTTTTAGTTGTTTACAACGATTGAACTACGGACACTACGTGGGCAAACTGGCGTTTGCTTTTCGCCTTGCACATAGCGAATTCTTTTTGTTTTGTTTTTTATTGTTTAAAGCAAAATCCTAAAGATTTTACGGACTTCGTGAAAATATAGAATAACTTTTCGTCTAAGCCTTAAGCCCTATTTATAATTGGTCCAAACGTTCATAATTATTTTTCCGTTTGCTTTAAAACCCAATCCATAAGTTCATTTTTATTTATTGCATCCCAAGTTGATTGGGTATTCTTGATTGCTGATAAATTATCATTGGGTTGTAGAACAATTAATTCGGTATTCTTATTTCCTGCCAGTTCCAACTCGGCTAAAAAACCAACTATATCTGTCGAGTTATTCTCATACAAGGTTCTTAATTGTTTAGTTAGCTTATATTTTATGGCAGGTTCTATATACGCTCTAATAGCGTAGTTTTTGTAAGTCTTAACGTTTCTATTTTTTTCATCGAAGTAGCTGTATGCTGAGAAATTGTGATAACTCTCTGGATTATTTTTGGGCGTACCTTTCAAATGTGTTTCCAACAAATAATTTATGAATTTCGGTTCCCAAAGGTCAATTCGGTTAATTCTAATATCCCGTTCATGTTGATACCATTTTCTCGTAAAATCTAGCGTAAAATTGCAAATGACGATGCCTTTTACGTTGAGTTGAAACTCAAAACCGCCCTCTTTCATAAATTTAATATAGCGCATCGCTCTATGTCCTACTAAACTTGCTCCTAAAAAGAAAATGTTCTCATTCGGTAAATTATGTGTTTTAAAAACCTCTCTAATTAGCTCATGGGTAGAAACCATAGATGATTTTGAAAAATAAAAGTCTAGAGGAATTTCTGTTGAAACTGACAATACCGCAAAATCTTTTTCAGATGCTTGATTATACAGCTGCTTGGCGCTCCTATTCTTTTTGTCATACATGGAATCCTCTAGAAAAATGAGCACCCCTTTAACTTCCTTGTTTTCCGGAATCATTAGCGTATAACCTTTTTGAATAAAAGGCAAAAAGTCTTTTTCGCCCGATCCAACTCTAAGGCTAACATTCTTTGCGGGTACGTAATTTTCAACAATTTGCTGTGAAAAAGACTTAGTACTTATAAAGGTAGTTACGAGTAAAAAGAATAACTTAAAATGTATTTTCAATTTTGATTGGTTTAACTACGTACAAGTATTGGATTAAGGTTCGTTCTCGCCTCCGATGACCAGGTCTCGGCGTGGGAGAGGAAGGCACAAGAGTCCAAAGGACAATCCATGCGAACCTAAAGATAGCTTTTTTGCATATTATTTCCGTTTAGGAAATCCGTAAGCAATTAATTTTAGGCATAGTAACCAAAATGCTTTTCTCCGTTTGAGTTGTTCGTTTTAACGTCGTTCGAATGAAGTTCATCTAGTGAACTAACTAAAAAGTCCATTTGCCCAGGCGGCAACTAAAGCTATTATTTTAAAAATCCCATTGTTAAATGCATGAAAACAAATAGCCAATATTATACTAGAACTTAGTCGGATATATGAATATACTAAACCCCCCAATATTCTAGGTAGAATAATAATAGGTGAGAATAATAGGACCTCTGTAGTTATTTCATAGTTTTTGAGATGTAAAAAGCTAAATATAAACAAGAAGATATAGAAAATAGCAAGCTTATTTTTAAACCATAACTCTCGAAGTATGGTTACTCTTTTTGGTCGTAAGTAAAAATAAAACAAAGTTCCACCCCCTACACTAGATACAAAGCAATATAGATATTCTATTTCTCCAAATATTCGTAAAATTGCCAAGTTCAAACCCATTAAAGAGATAATAAGATTCCATTTGGAAAATTTTAAAGGTAGTCTATAAGTCAACTCTTCTATTATTGGTGCATAAACCGCCATCATGAATAATATTTCAAAATCGCTAGAATTTGCAAATCTTGACTTATTCATATTAAATGGTATTTTAAATATGTCTAGCGATTCTAAAAGGAAGGCGAGACCAAATGTGCATATTTTGAAAAGCACTAAAATTAAGAGCATTTTCAATAAGAAGAGTATTAGTTCTTTGTTGCTCCTTTCTTTTTTATTTGCAAATCCAGTTTTTGCTAGATTCCAAATGTTTTTTAGTTCTGACAAATTTTTCTTAAAATGTTTGGTAACCACAGCGCTAAACACGACAGCTACACAAGCAGTGGGCGGGTTGTTGCGTTGGCATTGATTTCTACGAAAATATAACAAAATCCATCCAACTATGTGACGGATAGCTATCTTCCAGTCGGATTCGCTCCATAGTTTGCCAACGAATCCGCTTGAGCGGACGTATGCTTGTGGGATTCCGTGGTATTGGGAGTATAATTACAGGGCCACCGAGCGGAGCGACCTATGAACACCCGTAAAATAATAAGTAGCAGTGAATAAATTACTTTTAGTGGCCGTTCATGTCGGTTTTGGTTTGATGCCCAACGGAGGTGATGTCGTTTAGGGCTTCCCATGGGGTAATCCGGTTTATCGCTGTGGTTCAGGTCAATGTACTTTGCGGGCGGGAGTGCGCAGCACGGAGCGATTAAAGTTCACCGAAGGTGTTCCGAGCGAAGCGAACACACGACGACCACGAAGTGGTTTGGCTAACTGACCTGAACGACCTTAATAAAATACATTTCATTGTATTTTATCTTTTGTTAGCATCTTTTTAGTATTTTTTCATTTGTGGTGATTTGTTATCGCTTCTGGAGAAAGCTCTAAAAAACGGGCAGCATTATTATATAGAATGTCTCTTTTCTCTTCTTCGGATAAAAATGGGGCTTCTTTAATCGTCCTAACTGCAATCGAAATAGCCCCTGGCCATAACATCTGATCCGTTCCAAACATGATTCGTTTTCCAAATCCAGCATCCATCAACTGTTGTAGTGCAGTGTAGAACGCTTCCTTTGGGAGTGCCCAGTTCAGGACTCCAATGTCTGTGTACAATTTAGGATAAATGTACATCATGGCTATCGTTTCAGAAATGTAAGGCCACCCGGCATGTGCTAAGAAAGCTTTCATTTTAGGGTGTCTGACCAACACCGGCTCAAACAGCGTTGGTTTGCCAAGTGTGGTTCTGAATTTTGGGGCAAAGGTGTGTGGTCCACCTGGAGGACCTAATCCTGTGTGCAAACAGATTGGAATACCATTATCTTCTGCAACTTGGTAGTATGGTTTCATCATTGGGTCATCCGGTGAAACACCGGCATATTGAAGCCCCAATTCTCCGAGAACATTGACTTGATTATTATCGAAATATAGCTTGAGAGAGTCTGGACTTAAAATCGGTTTGCCATCATCCCTTGTTTGAATACCCGTAATAAATAATCCGGGTCGGGATTGTTGCCATGTTTCAAGTGCTTTTACTGAAGTGCTACTTGTAAGTGCCAACTTGATATTATTTTTCTCAATCTCATCAAGTACCATTTGAAGATGAATCGCTGCATTTTCCGGTGAACTAAGTGCTTGTGAATAAGATTCACCTGCCCAGGAAGCTTTCACGTTTGGAGGAATTTCTTGATAGGCATGAAGGTGAATATCGATAATGGGTAATTGGGGTTCTTGCGCGAAGCACTTAATATTTATCGCAATTAACAGAATAAGAAAAAGTTTTTTCATGGTTTAATTCCTAATTGATGCTACGGTAAATATAACAAACGTTGCTATCCCGAAGGGTATCTATGTTTTGTTATATAGTGTTGTGTGTAGGTTGTTTTCATTCAGCAAATACATCATAATGAGTTACTTTTTCTTCAAATTCAAGTAAATAATCTTTATCCCGATGATAGTATTTAGCTATTTCATAATCATCTCCTGCAAAATTTTGGATTACATCTAGATTTTCCCAAAAAGTTATCAAGTTGAAATGAGCAATATCCCCTTCAATTCGTCTTAGAAATGTCAATTTTATAAATCCTTTGGTCTTTTTGTAATCCGGAATAGCCTCAGATTTCATAAAGTCAGTATACTCTTCAAAATGTTCGGCTTTAGTTTTTCCGTGCCATATTCTTGCTATCATATCCTTAATTTAATGTTCATTCCCTTTATAAATCCACATTGGTTCTGTTTCACCAGCTCTTTCAAAACCCACTTTTTGGTAAAAGTCAATGGCTTTTCCGTCAGCGGTTTACATCTGCATATGAAATTCTTTATACTTTTCCTGTATTTTAGCAACAATCATTTGTCCGATTCCTTTTCCTTTATGATTTGGGTGAACTAATAAATATGGATAGTAAACGACTAATTGACCATCAGAAATTGCGTTACCAATCCCAACCAATTCGTTACCACTCCATGCAGAAATAAGCGAATGAGAATCCATTAGAGCATTATATAATTCAACAGGTTTGTTGGCGGAACTCCATTTGTTTGCTCTATATAATTCGATTATTTGTTCCTTGTTAATATTTTTAGTTTCCGAAATCTTAATTTTCATTATTTAGTTTACGGTTTTAGATACTTACACACAACTACAGCGATAAACATGACAGCTGCGTAGGCAGTGGGCGGGTTGTTGCTTTGGTATTGATTTCTACAGAAATATAACAAAATCCGTTCAACTATGGTGCGGATAGCTGTCTTCCGATTGGATTCTCTCCATAGTTCCTCAAGGAGTCCGCGTTAGCGGACGTATTCCTGTGGGATTTTATGGTATTGGGAATATAAATTACAGGGCCACCGAGCGGAGCGACCGATGAACACCCGTGAAATAATAAGCAGTGAATAAATTACTTTTAATGGCCGTTCATATCAGTTTTGGCTCGATGCTCACCGGAGGTGATGTCCTTTAGGGTTTTCCTTGTGTTAATCCGGTTTAGCCATGCGAAGTATCCCGAAGGGCATTGCGTATAGGTGTAGTTGTGAGCAGTTTTTTTAATTTTCCATTTGTATAATTAGTTTCCCCTTCAATCCTCTTTTTTCAATTAGTTTATGTGCTTCTTTTGCGTCCTCTAATTTGATGGTTTTGGATATAAGGGGCTTTAGTTTCTTTTCCGAAAGAAGTTTAAAAAGCTTTTTTAAGTCACTTTCAAACCAATCACGATGCTTTTTATGCCATGAACCAATGGAGTAGAAGTTGGTAGAAGGCATCCAAGGGGCAAAATTCCATATTTGAACACGTAAAAAACTCTTTATCAAGTCCATTTTCGTTTTTGCATTGTAGGCTCCAAAAGCCACTAGTTTGCCTTTTTTGTTAAGTGTTTTAATAGAACGTTTGAAGTGGTCTCCACCAAATGGGTCAAATACTGCATCAAGTCCATTTGGTTCCAAATTCGTGACTACCTGAACAAAATCTTCAGACTTATAGTCAATTGGTTTACAGCCTAATTCTTTTAAGATGTCATGCTGATCCACTAATGCAGTGCCGTACATTTTCAGCTTTAAGATAGAGCCAATTTGTAATAAGGCACTACCAACTGCTCCTCCAGCTCCGTGAATAAGAATTTTGCTTCCTTCTTTAACTTTAACTGACCGAGTTAGCATTTGGTAAGCTGTCACATATGAAAGTATCATTGAGACTGCCTCGGTCGAATTCACATTTTCTTGTACGGTAACTAGTCGCTTAGCAGGTAGAATAATGTATTCTGAGTAAGCACCGATTACGGTCAGTTCTGCCACTTTTTGACCTACTTTAAAATCAGTAACTCCAGCACCTAGTTTGTCTACAACTCCAACCATGTCATAACCTGGCGTAATGGGAGGCTTCTTTTTAACATCAGGATAAATACCTCTGCGGATTAACGTGTCAGTAAAGTTGATACTAGTCGCTTGCACTTTAATCCTTACCTCACCTTGATTGGGTTCTGGAAGTCTTTCCGCTGTTTCAACACCTAATACCTCAGGACCTCCAAATTCGTTAAAACTAATGTATCTGTAGCTCATTATGGTTTGTCTTTTAATTGCCCACAACTACAGCGCTAAACACAACAGCTACGCAGGCAGTGGGCGGGTTGTTGCGTTGGCATTGATTTCTACAGAAATATAACAAAATCCATCCAACTATGGGGCGGATAGGTGTCTTCCGATTGGATTCTCTCCATAGTTCCTCAAGGAGTCCGCGTTAGCGGACGTATTCCTGTGGGATTTTATGGTATTGGGAATATAAATTACAGGGCCACCGAGCGGAGCGAACAAACGACGACCACGAAGCTAGAGCTTTTGGTTATTCTTTTTCTTTTTTTGTCCAAAGCTAAATCCATAAGATTTAGCGACATCATAAATATACACAGACCTTTCGACTTTGTCCTCAAGTCCGCATTAAGCTTAGGCCGTGTTGTAAAGAGTTATTTTAAGAGAGCTTGTTTGAATTCTAATACTTCTGAAAGATAAATTTCGTTCAAAAACTCATTGTAAACATCGTCTCGTTTGTAATCTATATTTTCTACTGTTTTAAGAATATGTTCTGTTGCTTTTTCGATCTGTCCAAGTTTTTGATAAGATTTTGCTATTCCAAAGTAGGATTCAGGTATGTTTTTCGATTGTATTAATGCTCGTTGAAATTCACAAATCGCTTTTTCGTAATTCCCAAGTTCATATTCACATAGTCCCAAATAAACGAAACTGTGAATATCTGCCCAGTCTTCTTTTTGGTTCTTGATATTGCGATTAAATAATTCAATAGCTTTTTGATAGTCCCTTTTTCCATAATAGCATTCTCCTCTCAAAAAGTCAATGTCTTCTCCCCAAGGCGCATCAACAACGTTTGGTGTAAGGCTGTCAAGTCTTGCAAAGTCCATCAAAGCTTTGTCGTAGTCACGCATTTTTCTTAATCTAATCCAACCTCGATATCCCAAATGTTTTTCTGGTTCTAGCTCTACGGCTTGGTCCAAATACTCGAACCCTTTTTTGAAATCTCCAGCTTCATTAAACGATACGGAACGCTCCATCCAAGCATCGCTATTATCTTGATTAAGCTCAATAGCTGCATCATAAGCATGCGCACCTAATAATAAGTCTGATTTTTCCCCGTCGGTTTTTGTATTCCACCAAATTGCAACTCCGACAACTACTAATAGGATTAAAGAGCCTAGACCAATGAATAAATATTTAAAAAATTTCTTCAATTTTTCCATTTTTAATTTTTAACCTTATTGGGTTATAGGTTCTATAATCTTTCTCTCTTTTCCAATCTGTTAGTCCAACTGCGATTTCCTCAAGACCTTTAGCTAACTTTCCGTTATTAAATTCCGTACTCTCATAATTTTCGTCGATTTGGAATGTTTCAATAGCGCAGAATTTCCCCGTTTTCGAGATATTAAGTCTTAATGTTATGAATCCGTTACTCGGTGTGATATTAGTTTCGGCTAATTGAATTTCTTTAAAAACCTTTCTTAAAGTTGGGCTTTCTCCCTTAAATCGGCTATTTATTCCATACAACCAATAGGGCTTTGTCTCTTCGTCACATTCATTTTTTTCCTGTGAAAAGGATAATAATGTTAAGAGTATTAATATGAGTAAACTTTCTTTCATTTAGACGTTTATAAGTTGATTCAAATCTATTTCTAATATAAGAGTAATGAAAAGCTGAATGAGTAAACCAGCCTTTTGAATTAGTAAACAAGATTTTTAATAATTGTGTACAACGGTCTCGGCTATGAGTAGTTGCGGACTTTTCCAACGCAAAGCGTTCGCCCACAATTAATCATACACCTAGTTAGCAAACGTTTTTTTTATTCCATCGTAGTTTTCCACTCTTATTTTTCCATTTGTTGGAATCATATTTTGCCACACCCAATTGTAATGTCTGATAACTTTTTCGGCGCTTATATGAGGTCTTTCTCCTGTAGTATGTCCGTCCGCAACTACGGTTATGTTATAATCTTTTGTCAGGGCAGATTGAATCGTGGATTCTACGCAAAAATCTGTTGCACAACCAGTAATTAGCAATTCCTGCGTTTTCAATTCTGTAAGTTTGTCCTGAAGTTCAGATTTGTAAAAAACATCGTTTGCGTATTTATCCAGTCGAATGTCTGTCGGTTTGATTTTAAGTTCATCTAACAATTCCCATTCCCAAGTATTCTTTTCAAACTCTCCAGCCCCACTTCCATCGTGTTGGATAAAAATCACTGGAAAGTCCATTTTTCGGAATAATTCCGCGAGTCCGTTTATTCGGTTTACAACTCCATTTGTATCAAATCGAGGAGTTTGAGGCGTGAAAGAGCCTTTTTGCATATCAATTACCAAAAGGGCTTTTTTTGTTTTCATCAGTTTGATTTAAATGTTTGCTAACGTCTCAGCTATGGCAAGTAGTGAAGGCAAGGAAACTTTTCGTTTCCGTCTTCGTACGAAGCTAAACCTTATTGTTTAGTTTTTTCTTTTGTTGTCCAAAGCTAAATCCATAAGATTTAGCGACTTCATAAATACACACAAACCTTTCGGGAAGCCTATAATAGCTATGTTTTATATACGTTATTGTAGCAAGTTTTTATTTGCAGTTTTTGTAAAATGTTTGACGGTCAATTTCTGGTACTTCTGGCATTTTTTCAATCAAGTCTTTTTCTAAATCGGTTTTTAGTTGCTCGAATGGAAGCCCATAAACCTCTTCAAATTTTCCAAATCCACCTTTCCAGACTTGTTCAAATTGGTCTACACCGTAATTTGCTAAAAGATATTCGACAATGTAAGCTGATTGATGATATGCGAAATTTTCGGGTTGCTTATAAAAATCCGCTTTGAGCAGGTCAATCGAAATTAGTTGGTCGGTTTCAAGAAAGTATCTGTAAATCTGTGCGACAGTCCATCCGCTACAGTTGTTTTCCGCAAATGTGCCAAGGCCTTCGTTCATCCAAGTTGACGATGCTGGTGGATAATTCCATTCCAACATTGCAATTAAATGCATTAACTCGTGTTTAATAGGTGGTCGAGTGCTGTCATTAGCAACAACGTAAAGGGTTTTGATGTGTGGATAAGCACTTCCACTTGGCGTGTTACCAGTTAGTGGTATCATTGCCTCTCTACTCGGTAAAATTCTTATGAAAATTGTATCGTTGAATTCTTCAAGTTTGATTAGTTCGCTGTCATATTTCATTGCTTCAAAACACTCGCTTACAAGTCTTTCTCGATTTTCATTTGCAAATCCGTTTTCTGGAAAAGTGAAAATTATATTGTCAATTTGCTTTTCTATTTGGCTTACTGTTTTCCAGCCGTCTTTTTGATTTGGTTTGAAGTTTTCTTTTCGTTCATTACATCCTATTATAATTATTGCAAGGCTTAAAAAGGACAGAAATTTTAAAGTATTTTCCATAGTTTAATGGTTTGGTCAAAATGTGCTACAACGGTCTCGTGTATGGCTTCGTTGCTGAAAATGTCCAACGGACTTTTCCTCCATTGCCCTAATTTAGCGAATCAGGCTGGATTTTCCATCTGGAAAATCCGAACGCAATGAGCTATACACAATGTTGTAAACAGTTATTTTATTAGATATATAGTCCTTTTGTACTTTTCAAAGTTTCTTAAGTCCACTTGTGAATAATTTGGATTCTCTGATGAATAGTACACATCAACTTCATATCCAAGACATTCTTTGTTTTTATAGCAATCAAACCTTTCAACTCCCACAGTTCCAACATATTTTTCATCATTTACATAATATTCGTAATCAATCGAATAACGAGCCATGTTGATAAATTCGAAGTCCACTATTTTTCCTACTACGTGTTTTTTATTCGTTTTTACATTGTAGTCTTTGATAAAATGGTAAGCAAGAGTGCCTATGATGGCCATGAAAATAAGTCCTAATACGAACTTGTCCCAAAATGGTTTTTCCTTAAATTTTTGTAGTAGAGTTTTTTGTTTATCCAAAATATTTCAGGAAAATTTTATAATTGTTTACAACGAAGTAATATAGATCATATGATCTATATATATTTTATATGGCGAACTAAGATAATCTTTAAATTTATGTCCAATTCATTCATAATTAATTGAGTATAAGCAATAGTCGCAAAATATGCGTTTACAATTGTTTATAGTCGATTAAGCTATTTTAATCGGCTAGCATTATAGGTTTTAATCCAAAATTACTGTTATCGGCCAGCCCTCAAATTGCTGGGCGTCCGGATGCGTCACATCCACATCGCGGGGCCAGCATTCAAAAGTTACGTTGTTATTTTTCTTATGAAAACGAATTAATCCATAACCACTGCCATGCGAAGGGTTTTCGGGATTCACATAGGCCATCATGGTAATCTTATTGTGAAACCCATCCAAGTAATTACCAGTCCAAGGTAAAGTGGTATCGGGATTAGGGTTTTCTCCTGCTTTTTCGTCTTCTGGCCACCACCAGCGGCTATAGTAATCGTTAACAATGGCGGGCACCACAAACGCCCAAGGGCCGTCACCAAATTCATCTAGTCCCTGTTTAATGACCGTGGCCAAATGCTGGTCGCCCGCAATGTGTACTGCTTTGGCTTGTTGTATCAGTTTCAAGGCTTTTAACCGCCCGGTCTGTGGCCAACCGTTACTATCCAAATCCGCATGTAGCCGATTATCTAGGGTGCCATGAATGTGCGCCCCGCCACAAAAACCGGTTTGGGAAAGCACCACCTTAATGGCGCCCTCATTTGTTCGGCCCCATTGGTCCAAAAATTCAAGTTGCCGGTCTCCCAGTAATTTGAGCCCAGGAAGGTCAATGGAAGCGGGATCGTAATCTGGATTTCGTATATGGTCGGGACGGGGTCCTTGTTGCGGAATTTTCCCCTCCGGTCCAGATTTGAATTTTCGGTCCTCCAAAATAGCGAAGTCTACGCCCCCTAAAAGCAGATTGGTGTAATAGACTCCAATACCCTGTTCAATTGGGGTAGGGTCAAAGGGATCGGGGAGGTGTGCCGTTTGGCACCGCTCTACCATCTTTACGTATTCCGGATGGTAGCGGTAACCCCCGTCCGGGCTGCCCGGAGTAACGGAGACTTTTCCATTTTCTCCCCAAAGGTTTCCCTGTCCAATATCATGGTCATCGGGAATGGTGATGCAGGGACGGTGACGAAACGTCTCCCTAAACTGTAATCCAAATTTGAGCCATGCGGCCGTATGTTCCGTATGGTCATAGGATTGATCGCCCGCAAAGAACATAAGGTCCGGATTCTGGTGATTTATATTGCGCACATAATATTCCCGCATTCCGCGATCTTTGTTGCTATTGCACGAGAGTGCCGCCAAGGTTATTTCTTCCTTTTCTTTAGGGTTTTTGCGAATGGTGCCTTCATAAGACGCGTTCTTGCCATGACGGAGCCGGTACCGGTAATCCTTTGCGTCATCCCAATTTTCTATACGGAATAGGGCGGACCAGCCCAAATCGTTTATTCGTTGCCGCTGAACTTCCTCCCAATTACCACTTTTTAAAATTTCTAAGGAAACGTCCCTTGTCTCTTCCGGATATAGGGGGTATAATTGTGCGCTCAGTTTTAAGGTAGTATTGGAAACGGTATAAATGCCAAAAGCGATGACACTATCCCGCGGTACTTTTAAATTGATGATGGGATTTTCACCTCTGTTCCACCAATCGTTTATGGCCAAGGTATCTATTTCTGAGAATGGAGCCGTAGTAGGTGGAATTCTTTCTGTTTTCTTTTCGGTACAACAAATAAAAGTTAAGGCGATACTTAACAGAAGAATAAGCTTTTTCATGGGAATGCGTGTTAGAAATTGTAAACTATGCGAACTAATGAACCATTTAAATATACTACTTTAGGGTATGGCTATGAAAAGTGAAGGAGTACAAAAATTAATATTAGTTTACAACGCCGATTCCGGTGTTAGAAATCTTATCGTAGATGGTGCGCATAAAATTTTAAGTCCGTCCACCTACGCTTGTAATCTCTGTGATATTACATTTGGGAATTTTAGGGAAAACAAGATTTGGAAAAAGTTCCGAAAACAATTGGAGGCTCAGGCAACGGAGCTGGAGTTCCTACACAAAGATGAATTTGCAAAAGCATACAAATCCAAGTTCGGCTATAAATTCACTTTCCCTATTATTTTGGTGCAAGGGAATGATTTAGAAATCTTCGTAAGCACGGACGAGCTGAACGAACTGAAAAATGCCGAAGGCCTTATTGCTATTCTAGAAGAGCGGATGTAAGTTCCCCGCCTTGGTTAAATGACAGGGAATACATAACTAGAAAGACCTTTTGTTATTGTACCTTATCGGCTATCCAAACTGAGAGAAAATCTCTATCCACTGCATGGGTGGTGCCATAAAGTTTACCGTTATCGTAATAGAAGGAAGTATTGTAGTCTCCTGAATTATCTCCTGAGGTTAATGCGGCATATATTATTCCCCGCTGTGTATTAATTTGTCCATTTTTAAGCTGAACTCCCTCTCGATAAAAAATACCTTCCATTTTATTGTCTTCAACACTTGTAATTCGCATTAGGGCAAAATTATTGTCGTCTTTGGTTTGTGGACTCATGTCAAGTTTCCACTCGCCCAAAAGGACCTCTGTATTTGTCTCTTTATTGTCTTGGGAAAAGATTGAAATGGTTAAGGAGAAAAAAATAAAGGCTACTGCTATTTTTGTTTTCATGATTTATATATTTTTAATTTTCTCAAACCTAGGACTTCTCACTACGGATTACGCCCCAATTTCAAAATTGAAACCACTTATAAAGATGGCATAGGTGCCAAATAAGAAAATGAAACCTTAAAAAGAAGTCTTTAGTTCGCTAGGTGAGATGCCCAAATGTTTCTTTACTGCTCTATTGAAAGACGATTTAGAATTGAACCCTGCTTCAAAAGCCAAGCTTAGAAGAGTGTATTTAGAGTTTTCTGATTGCTGTAATAATCGCTTTAATTCGTCCACCCTTAATTCATTTATATAATCTGCGAATTTTTTGCGTTTAACGGTGTTTAGACATTTGGTCAAGAGATATGGTTTAACCTCCATTTTTGAAGCCAAAGTACTCAGCGTAAGTTCAGGATTTTTAAACCATTTGTTTTGTTTCATTGTCAAATCCAAGTCGTTAGCCATTTGTGTTAATTGACGTAGTTCTTCATTGGAGACTTGCGATTTTAAAATCTTAACATCCTTTCTTTTGTAGCCTTCTAGACCTAGCCAATAGGTGAGCCCAGATATCCCTATAAAAAATGGGTAGTAGTAAAATTGTGTAAAATAAAAATAGGAGGTAAACTGAGCCTTGTTTATGAATACGAAATCAACCAGAAGAATGGTCAGCACAATCGAGAAATATACCTTGAATGAAATTATAACCCTTTTAAGCCAATTCATGCTGCCACTGGAAATAGCGCCCTTAAGACTTTCAGTTTTCAGTAGTTTTTGAGCCTTAGTAGTATAAATAATGATCAGAATGCTAGCCACAAAATAGATAGTTGAAAGGTTCATCCAGACTACATATCCCCAATACCCCAACCATGACAAACTTTCACGGGTACCGTCCCAATAGAGGTTTTGTAATCGCACGAAAATACTGAATCCTATTTGTATAAGGAAAGGGACCAAATGTAGTATATCTTTTTTCCTGAACTTAAAATAGGGAGTTAGGTGAGCCTTTAGATAGAAATAAAGCAGCGGTCCGTGAATCCAACTAAAATCCAACATAAAATAGTACCAGGTGTCATACCGCCCTAGACCAAATAAGCGTAAAATTTGAATTAACAAGCGATAGGAGAGAAAGAATAAAATTGTCGCTAGGAGCCTGTTCGCCATTTTATTCTCCTTGGTGCTTTTCATTAAAATACCTCCATAAATTAGCCCTTGGACACAGCCAATAGAAAGTAGTATAATGATTAATGTAGTGGTATTGTTCATCTAGGATTGAAAAATAGGTATTTTCAAAAATAGATTTAAATATTGAAATGTAGTCGGTAGGTGCGCTGAGCTGACAAATTTAGATGTAACTATGGGTTGAAGCTAATACATGAGGTCTAGTCTAGACTAATCTATTTCTTGGTGGCCTCAAAAAACTGAAGGTTTATGCCATCGATGTATTCAAGAAGCTCGTCCCGCCCAATTTTTTTACTAGATGAGGTGACGAAATGTTGTGGCGCTTCTTCCCAGGCACCAGAAAGCAGCTCATTGATGTAGTTTTCTACATGCTTTTCAATGGCAAGAGGCTTTAATTTGTCGGCCTTTGTAAATATGATGGCAAAGGGTATGCCGTTCTCTCCCAACCATTGCATAAAATCCAGGTCTATCTTTTGGGGTTCGTGGCGTATATCTATAAGTACAAAAGAGCATACGAGCTGCTCCCGTTGCAAAAAGTAGTTCGTAATGTATTTCTGAAAAATGTTCTTGTCGCGCCTAGAGACTTTGGCGTAGCCATAACCCGGTAAATCTACCAAAAACCAATTTTCATTGATTTTGAAATGATTAATGAGCTGGGTCTTTCCTGGCCGACCGGAGGTCTTTGCCAAGCTTTTACGCTCTGTGAGCATATTTATCAATGAAGATTTCCCAACGTTGGACCTACCGATAAACGCATATTCGGGTAGGGGTTCGTTCGGACATTTGGCAACATCGGAATTGCTCATTACAAAGTCGGCCGACTTTATTTTCATCAAAAAAAATTTAGAAATTTCTCTTTTCCAACCAAGCGTCCAATATGGCATTGAACTCCTTGGGATGTTCCATCATAGGGGCGTGCCCACATTCGTTGATCCAGAAAAGTTCGGAATCCGGCAGCAGTTCATGAAAGAGTTCCGCTACGTCGGGAGGGGTTACACTATCGTTCTTGCCCCAGATAATACACGTAGGGGTTTTCATCTTTGGCAGGTCCTGAGCCATGTTGTGGCGTATAGCGCTTTTGGCTATGGCCAAAGTCTTCACCAGTTTTACCCGGTCGTTAACGGTAGCAAAAACTTCGTCGACAATTTCCTTAGTGGCAACGGCGGGATCATAAAATACGTCCTGTGCTTTTTTCTTAATGAACTCATAGTCCCCCCTTTTCGGGTATCCATCGCCCATAGCGCTCTCATACAATCCAGAACTTCCGGTAATGACTAGCGCTTTGACCATTTTGGGATAGAGCTTCGTGTGTAGTAAACCAATGTGGCCGCCCAAAGAGTTACCTAAAAGAATAACATCTTTAAGTCCTTTGTGCTCTATAAACTTTTCAAGAAATTTTGCAAAGTTCTTTACGTTGGTCTTAAGCATGGGCATATCATAGATGGGTAGCTCGGGCACGAAAACTTTGTAGCCTTTTTTCGGGAAATAATCGGTTACCCCGTGAAAATTGCTCAATCCGCCCATAAGGCCGTGCAGGATGATTATAGGAGTACCTTCTCCTTTTTCAATATACTTGAATTTCCCGTCTTGTAGTATTTCGTCTTCCATTCAGAATGGTGCTGATCTTTGGGCAAATATAGACAATTACCCGTAATGGGATTCCACTCATTATACAGGTATCAATTTTATGCAGTAACTATTTTTCGATGGGTTAAAGCACTCAAAGGGGGAGAACGAACCCATTTAAAGCACACAAAATGACTAAAATGATGCAAAATCTGTCAATTTTATTAACAAAGTGTTTTTTAGTGGTAAAATGTGGTAATAATATTTATATATTTGAGTTATATAACAAAGACCAACAATTTTGGAAATCTATTTTTCAGGAGTTTACAATTGTAAAGCCGATGCTAAAGGAAGGGTAATGTTACCCGTTTCCCTTAGGAATCAGATGGCTCCTTTGCTCCATGATGGTTTTTTTATAAAGAAATCCTATTACGATGAATGTCTAGAATTCTATCCCGATGCTGTTTGGAAAGCCGAGATCAAGAAATTGAACGAGCGTTTGGGCGATAGTAGAAAGGATAGGGAATTTAAGCGAAAGTTTACGGCAGGGTTGCGCAGGGTAGAAATTGATGCAACAGGCAGGTTATTGATTCCTAAGGATATAATCGGTTTAGTCAATATTACAAAAGAGGTGACCCTTTCTCCTATGGACAATCGTTTGGAAATATGGGATAAAGCTACCTATGACGGTGAAGTGGATTCGGCCCCCGAGAGCAGGGAAGAATTAGCTTATGAGGTGAACTATGCCGAAAAACCAAAGGACAATGTATCATAATCCGGTACTCTTAAAGGAATCGGTAGATGGATTGGCTATAAAGGAAAATGGAATTTATGTGGATGTCACATTTGGCGGAGGAGGGCATTCCAAGGAAATATTGAAAAGACTGGGAGAGAATGGCAAATTGTACGCCTTTGACCAGGATGAAGATGCACAGGCCAATAGCCTTGCAGATAAAAGATTTGTACTAATTGGGGAAAACTTTAGGTATATCACCCAATTTTTGAAGTTCTATGGCATTCGGAAAGTAGATGGAATCTTAGCGGATTTTGGAGTTTCGTCACATCAATTCGACAAAGCGGAAAGGGGTTTTTCCACCAGGTTCGATGCGGATTTGGACATGCGGATGAGCAAACGAAATACGGTTTCTGCGTATGAGGTCATCAACTCCTATTCTTATGACGATTTGCGCAAAGTGTTGTTCGAATATGGGGATTTGCGTAATGCGAACGCTATGGCAAATGTGATTGTGCAGCAACGTGAAATTGATAGTATTAAAACCACAGAGGAGTTGAAGCTGGTATTAAAAAAGTTTTTGCCTGAGCATAAGAAGCATAAGATTCTGGCCCAGATTTATCAGGCCATTCGCATAGAGGTAAATCAGGAGGTTGAGGTCATCAAGGAGTTTTTGGAACAGGTTCCAGGACTTCTCGAAAAAGGTGGAAGATTAAGTGCAATTAGTTATCACTCTTTAGAAGACCGTTTAGTAAAACGCTTTATAAGGGCGGGGCAGTTTGAGGGAGAGCCGGAAAAGGATTTTTATGGGAATATAGACGTTCCCCTTAAAAAAGTAGGTTCGTTGATAGTGCCATCTAAGGAAGAAATAAAGTTGAATAATAGGGCACGCAGTGCAAAACTGCGGATTGCCGAAAGAATTTAAAATAAAGAACACTCATGAAAAAAGGTTTATTGGACATTTTAAAAGGGAAGTTCTTGGTAAGCGGTGATGCGCCAAAGAATTGGTTGTTCATAATTTTTGCTTCGTTTTTAGCCGCCGTAATGATCAGTAGCTCCCATAGTGCGGACAAAAAAGTACACAGAATTGCCGCTCTAAACGAAGAGGTAAAAGAATTGAGAAGTGAGTTTGTGGATGCACGGTCGGACGTACAACGATTGAAACTGGAATCCACTATTACAGGTACTGTAGCCGCCAAAGAATTATATCCCTCGGAGAATCCCCCAAAGAAAATTATGGTGAAATCCTTAAACGACGCTAAGTAAAAATGCCCGCAACCGATAAGAGCATACTAACTCGATTATATTTTGTAGCTGGCGCACTGGTGCTTTTTGCAGCGGCCGTTCTATTTAAATTGGTTTCCATTCAAGTTGTGGACGGCGAGAAATACATGGTCTTATCGGAAACCCGTACCACTAAAATGTTCACGATTGCGCCCAATAGGGGAAATCTCTATTCGGATGATGGGAGCTTGCTGGCCACATCGGTTTCTAAGTATACCATTCGTTTTGATGCGGTTACCGTGAAAGACGCCGATTTCAAGGAAAACATAAAACCTTTATCGGACGCCTTGTCCAAACTTTTAGGAAAAACTTCTTCACACTACCAACAGTTGTTACGTAAAGCAAAGGCCAATAAAAACCGATATGCATTAGTGGCCCGTAATCTGGATTACTCCGATTTTATAGCGGTCAAGGAAATGCCACTTTTTAACAAGGGTCCTTTTAAAGGGGGCTTGGTCATTGAGCAAAAAACCAAAAGAGAGCATCCCTTAGGGAAAATTGCGGAGCGAAGTGTTGGTTACGAAAGAGTGGATGAAAATGGATACCGCACCAGGGTAGGTATGGAAGGTGCTTTTGGAGAGTACTTACGTGGTGTGGAAGGAAAGCGACTAAAGCAAAAAATAGCCAAGGGACAATGGAAGCCTATCGGTAATGATAATATTGTAGAGCCTAAGGATGGTTATGATGTATATTCAACCATTGACATTAATATACAAGATATTGCCCACCATGCACTGCTTCGGCAATTGGAATATTATAAGGCCGATCACGGGACGGTCATCGTAATGGAAACCAAAACGGGTGAAGTAAAAGCCATTTCCAATCTGGGAAGAACATCCGAAGGGAAGTATTACGAGCGGTTGAATTATGCCATTGGCGAATCCCATGAGCCTGGTTCTACTTTCAAATTGATGAATTTGGTGGCCGCCCTGGAAGATAAAGTAATAGATACCAGCACTGTGGTCGATACCGAAAAAGGGAGATGGCGCATCTATAAGCACACGGTAAGGGATTCTAAAAACGGCGGTCATGGAGAGATTTCCGTTGCCAAAGCCTTTGAGGTTTCCTCCAACACAGCCTTTGCCAAAATAATACATAATAATTATAAGGACAACCCGGAGAAGTACGTGAATCGGCTTATGAGCATGGATATTCATAAAGAATTAGGTCTTCCTGTAAAAGGGGAGGGCACACCAATTCTACGATATCCTGGTGATAAAGGTTGGTCCGGTCTATCATTGGCGCAAATGGCCTATGGTTACGAAGTGGCGCTGACGCCTTTGCAAACGCTGGCTTTTTATAATGCCATAGCTAACAATGGTGAATTAATCAAACCTAGATTGATCAAAGAGGTTAAGGAATGGAACAAGACCATCAAAAAATTTGATAAAGAGGTATTGAACAGTGCAATTTGCTCCAAAGAAACGGCTAAAAAAGTACAACAATTGCTTAAGAATGTAGTGGAGCAGAAGCACGGTACAGGTCATGGTCTGTACTCCCCAAATTTTTCAATGGCAGGAAAAACGGGAACTACCCAAAAGAACTATGTTTCAAAAGACCCGGATAAGTTAAAATACATTTCAACTTTCGCTGGCTATTTTCCTGCGGATGATCCTAAGTATTCTTGCATCGTGGTTATCCACGAGCCGGATCAAAGTGTGGGTTATTACGGAGCGGATGTTTCCGGTCCTGTTTTTAAATCCGTTGCACAAAAGATTTACGCCAATTCCCCCTTAATTGACGAAGTGGAGGGCAAAGAGACTTTAATAGAGGGCTTGGAAGATAATTATCAAGGCTATTTTGCCGATGCCCAAAAGAATTATAACGAGGTGCCCAATGTAAAGGGTATGAGCGGCATGGACGCGGTGTCCATTCTGGAAAATCTCGGGTTGGAGGTGGAAGTAAGGGGTAATGGCACCGTACGTCGTCAATCCATATCAAAGGGAACGGATATTAAAAAGGTAAAGAAAATAGTGTTGGAGCTTTCATGAAGGTATTAAAGGACATATTGTTCGGGGTAAGTCTAACGGCGGTAAGCGGTACTACAAATTGTCGTATCAACGCCATATGCTTTGATTCCAGAAAAGTTTCTTTGGATGATGTCTTCGTTGCCATCAAAGGAACTCAGACCGATGGCCATCAATACATTGAAAAATCAATCAATGCAGGAGCTCGTGCAATCATTTGCGAAGAATTACCGGATAAGATTGTAGATGGCATTACCTATGTTGAGGTAGATAATGGAAATAAAGCACTGGCCATAATGGCTTCCAATTTTTATGGAAACCCATCTAAAAACTTGAAACTGATTGGGGTTACTGGCACCAACGGAAAGACAACGGTTTCCAGTTTGCTCTACCAACTCTTCAAAAAAGCAGGTTTTAAAGTAGGATTATTATCTACGATAAAAATCATGGTGGATGAAAAGGAATATAAAACAAGTCATACCACTCCGGATGCTTTGACCATAAACGAACATCTCAGCCTCATGAACGAAGCTGGGGTAGAATTTTGTTTTATGGAAGTAAGCTCTCATGGCATCCATCAAAAAAGAACGGAAGGTCTGGTTTTTGAAGGTGCCATTTTCACCAACTTGTCCCATGACCATTTGGACTACCACAAGACCTTTGCGGAATATCGCGATACTAAAAAAATATTGTTCGATAAGCTACCAAAAAGGGCGTTTGCGTTGACCAATATTGACGATAAGAATGGGTTGGTCATGTTGCAAAATACGAAGGCCAGAAAACTTACATATGCCCTAAAGAATTATGCGGATTACCGTGCACAAATTTTGGAAAACCAGTTTGATGGCCAATTATTGAAGATTGATGACAATGAACTGTGGACCAAACTAATAGGTCATTTTAATGCCTATAACATACTGGCCATCTATGCTACGGCAGATTTGCTGGGATTGGAAAAACTGGAAACCCTTCGTCTACTGAGCGAATTGGAAAATGTAGATGGAAGGTTCCAATATTATATATCGAAAAAGAAAATTACGGCTATAGTTGATTATGCCCATACGCCGGATGCTTTAAAAAATGTGCTTGAGACAATCAACACATTGAGGACTGGAAATGAAAACGTCATCACCGTTGTGGGGTGTGGTGGCGACAGAGACAGATCTAAGCGTCCGGTAATGGGCAATATCGCATCGGAAATGAGCAATAAAATCATTTTCACATCTGATAATCCTAGAACGGAGTCCCCAACAGTAATTATTTCTGAGATGGAGGCGGGCGTGGAGCCGCAAAATGTTAAAAAAATATTATCCATTGAAAATAGGGAGCAGGCCATAAAAGCGGCTTGCCAATTGGCAGATGAAAACGATATAATTCTGGTTGCGGGGAAAGGGCATGAGACCTATCAAGAGACCAATGGCGAAAGAATAGATTTTGATGATTTTAAAATAGTAAAGGAACAATTGCAAAGCTTGAACAAATAATTTTCCCCTAAAAAGGACTATTGAAGTGTTCTTTAGAATGCTGTATAAAAGAAAAATATGTTAACCTACCTGTTCGAATATCTTGAGAAACAATATCAGTTGCCCGGAGCAAGTTTGTTCCAGTTTAGCACCTTCCGTGCTGGCATGGCCATATTGTTTTCCCTGATTATCGCCACTGCCTACGGTAAGCGTATAATCGTATTTCTTCAGAAAAAGCAAGTAGGGGAATCCATTCGAGATTTGGGACTTGAGGGTCAAAAACAAAAGGCAGGTACACCCACTATGGGTGGTATCATCATCATCTTGGCGACATTAATTCCTGTTTTACTCTTTGCGAAGTTGGATAATATTTACATCATTCTTCTCATATTCACTACGTTATGGATGGGTGTCATTGGTTTTATAGATGACTACATCAAAGTTTTTAAAAAGAACAAGGAAGGATTAAAAGGCAGGTTTAAGGTACTGGGACAAATTGTATTGGGACTTATTGTTGGCGCAGTGCTCTATTTCCATCCCGAGGTAACCATGCGAGATCATTCCAAAACAACGATTACGAGCGATTATAAGGTGGAAGTAGTACAGGGTTCGGAAATAAAATCCACCATGACAACCGTGCCTTTCTTTAAGAACAATGAGCTGGATTATAGCAGTTTCATTTCATGGATGGGAGAAGGGGTAGTTGCCTATTCTTGGCTCATTTTTATCCCTATAATTATTCTCATCGTCACAGCGGTGTCCAACGGAGCCAACCTTACGGATGGCATCGATGGTCTAGCTGCGGGTTCCTCCGCTATAATCGTATTCACACTGGGTGTTTTCGCCCTGGTTTCCGGTAACATCATTTTCTCGGATTATCTGGATATCATGTATATACCCAGGGTAGGTGAGTTGTTGGTATTTGTTACGGCATTCGTTGGGGCTTTGGTAGGATTCTTATGGTACAATGCTTTCCCCGCACAAGTATTTATGGGTGATACAGGAAGTTTAACGATAGGTGGTGTCATTGCCGTTATCGCTATCATAGTCCGTAAGGAATTATTGATTCCCATATTGTGTGGGATATTCTTTGCAGAATCCCTGTCCGTCATGTTGCAGGTTGGGTATTTCAAATACACCAAAAGGAAAACCGGGGAAGGTAAACGTATTTTTCTCATGTCCCCTTTGCACCACCATTATCAAAAGAAAGGTTACCACGAGAGTAAGATTGTTACACGGTTTTGGATTGTAGGGATTATGTTGGCCATAGTAAGCATCGTGACACTCAAGGTGCGCTAAATGAAAAGATTGGTCATTCTTGGCGGAGGAGAAAGTGGAGTTGGTACGGCCATCTTGGGAAAAAAGAAAGGATATCAAATATTTCTTTCCGATAAAGGGAAGATTAAAGAAAAGTATAAAAACGTTCTTGAACATTTTGGAATTGATTGGGAAGAGGAAAAACACACTGAGGCTCGAATATTAGAGGCGGATGTAGTGATGAAAAGCCCGGGAATACCTGATACTGTGCCCTTGGTAAAACAGTTGGAGGCAAAAGGAATACCGGTAATTTCGGAGATTGAATTTGCTTCACGGTATACGGACGCTAGAATCATTGGAATAACCGGTAGTAACGGTAAGACCACTACCACTATGCTCACCAACCACTTGTTGAAAGGTGGAAACTTAAATGTAGGCATGGCAGGAAATATTGGGGACAGTTACGCCAAGATGGTAGCTGAAAACGATTTCGACTACTACGTTTTGGAAATCAGCAGTTTTCAGTTGGATGGTATCGTAGAATTTAGACCAGAAATAGCCGTGATAACCAATATCACCCCGGATCATTTAGATCGGTACGATTACAAGTTTGAAAATTATATAGCCTCCAAGTTTCGCATTGCGGAGAATCAAACTGCCTCCGATTATCTGATCTATGATGCCGACGATGAAGTAATCGTAAAGTGGCTCCATGATAACCCTGTCAAATCCAAACTGATGCCATTTTCTTTAAAGGAAACTTATGAAGAAGGTGCTTACATAGAGAATGAAAAAATAATAATTAGAACAACAATTGACACTATAGAAATGACAACAGACGCTTTGGCCCTTGAAGGACAACACAATTTAAAGAATACCATGGCGGCGGCCACTATCGCAAAGCTCTTGGGTATCCGAAAGGAAACCATTAGGGATTGTATCTCCAATTTCCAAGGAGCACCGCATAGGCTAGAAAAAGTCTTGAAGATTCACCATGTACAATACATCAATGATTCCAAGGCTACCAATGTGAATGCGACATACTACGCGCTGGATAGCATGAAGACACCAACGGTTTGGATTGTTGGGGGTGTGGATAAAGGAAATGAATACAAAGAGTTGATGCCGCTAGTGCGTGAAAAGGTAAAAGCGATCATTTGTTTGGGTTTGGATAATTCCAAGATTAAGGAGACTTTCGGAAATGTGGTGGATTTGATGGTGGAGACCTTTGCCATGGAAGAAGCAGTGAAAGTCGCGTATAAAATTGCGGAACGTGGGGATACCGTATTGCTTTCCCCGGCCTGTGCAAGTTTCGACTTGTTCGATAACTATGAGGACCGAGGAAACCAATTTAAAAATTGTATAAAGAATTTATAGGTGCTGAAATTATTTAAAAATATAAATGGAGATAAGGCTATCTGGGCAGTGGTTGCTTTGTTAGCCCTATTTTCATTTTTGCCCGTGTACAGTGCCAGTAGCAATTTGGTCTATGTAGTAGGTAACGGGACCACTATTGGGCATTTGGTTAAACATGCCGTTTTACTGTTTATGGGCTTTGGGATAATTTATGGGATTCATAAAGTGCCTACGCATTTTTTCAAGGGCCTTTCTTTAATAGCTATGCCCATAGTTTTGGTGCTGCTTGTATTCGTTTTGGCACAAGGCACTACCAGTGGAGAGACCAATGCTAGCCGTTGGATTCGAATTCCGTTTGTTGGTTTTGGTTTTCAGCCTTCGAACCTGGCAGCTGTCGTAGTCATGATCTATGTAGCCAGATATTTATCCAAAATTAAGGACGTAAAGGTGACGTTCAAAGAAAGCATTTTGCCCTTGTGGATGCCTGTTTTTTTTGTGGTGGTGTTGATACTTCCCGCCAATTTTTCTACTGCTGCCATTGTCTTTTGTATGGTTTTGATGCTTTGTTTTTTGGGTGGATACCCCATTAAATATTTAATAGGAATAGTAGGTACTGGAATACTTTGCTTGACCTTGTTTATTCTAACGGCGAAGGCTGCTCCGGAACTTTTCCCCAATAGAGTGGATACTTGGATGAGCCGTATCGACAGTTTTTCTAATCCTGAGGATACGGAGGGAACCTATCAAATAGAGAAAGCCAAAATTGCAATTGCCACTGGAGGTATTGTGGGCAAGGGAGCCGGAAAGAGCGTACAGAAGAATTTTTTACCCCAGAGCTCTTCGGATTTTATTTATGCCATCATTGTTGAGGAGTACGGTCTGATTGGTGGTTTCGCCCTGATGTTCTTTTACCTCTTTTTATTGTTCAGGATTGTGGTGGTCGCGAACGGATGCGAAAAGATTTTCAGCAAGCTATTGGTGCTAGGTGTAGGGCTACCCATAGTTTTTCAGGCACTGATTAATATGGCGGTGGCCGTGGAATTGTTTCCAGTGACCGGACAAAATTTGCCGCTCATAAGTAGTGGCGGTACCTCTAGCTGGATGACCTGTCTGGCCATCGGAATAATATTAAGTGCAAGCAATAAAAACCTGGCTAAAAGTAAACGTAGCAAATCCGGAATAGATGAGACCAACCCTTTAGAAGTTTTAAGTGGGCAATTATAGGTTCATACTTTCCGGAGGGGGAACTGGAGGGCATATTTATCCGGCGATAGCCATAGCCAATGAATTGGAAAAAAGACATCCTGAGGCGGAATTCCTATTCGTAGGAGCAAAAGATAGAATGGAAATGGAGAAGGTGCCGCAAGCGGGTTATAAAATAGAAGGATTGTGGATCACGGGGTTACAAAGGAAACTAACCCTTAAAAATTTAATGTTTCCGATAAAATTGATAAGTAGTTTGATAAAAGCATCTAAAATAGTATCCCGAGTTAAACCCCATGCCGTCATTGGTACGGGAGGGTTTGCGAGCGGTCCACTTTTAAGGATTGCTTCGGGTAGGGGTATTCCATGCTTATTGCAAGAACAAAACTCCTATGCGGGTATCACTAACAAATTACTTAAGGATCGGGTGGCAAAAATTTGTGTAGCCTACGATGGAATGGAAAAGTTTTTCCCCAAGGAGAAATTGGTGAAGACTGGGAACCCGGTAAGGGCCGATTTGGTAGAAATGATGGTGCCCAAAAGCGAAGCGTTGACGTTTTTCGGGTTGCAATCAAATAAGAAAACCCTTTTGGTGATTGGTGGTAGTCTAGGGTCAAAACGCATCAATGAACTCGTAGAAGCCGAGCTCACTTATTTAAAAAACCTCAATATTCAAATTTTATGGCAATGTGGCAAAGGTTACATTGAAACCTATGAAAAATATAATGCTGATGACGTAAAGGTTTATGCTTACTTGAACAATATGGACTTTGCTTACACCGTAGCCGATTTTATTATTTCTAGGGCCGGGGCGGGAGCAGTTTCTGAATTGTGTATCGTAGGAAAACCTACCGTCTTTATTCCATCACCGACTGTGGCAGAAGACCATCAAACGAAAAACGCGCTGGCCTTGGTTAAGGAAAATGCAGCCGTAATGATACGGGAGAAGGATTTGGAGCAGGACTTTGAAAAGGAATTCAGCCAAGTATTCGCATCGGTAGAATTACAGAAAGAACTATCCAACAATATGAAGACTTTGGCACTGCCCAATGCGACAAAAGATATTGTTGACGAGATTGAAAAACTACTGAATAGCAAGTAGAAAAATAAAAGAAATTAATGAATCAACAGCTCTTCGGAGCTTCAACTTGAAATTGAATTTTGGATTTAAATAAAATACATAATGTTTACTTCATAGGGATAGGTGGCATAGGTATGTCCGCTCTGGCCCGTTATTTCAAGTTCGTTGATAAAGAAGTTTCCGGATACGATAAAACGGAGACCCCTCTGACCATACAATTAGCGGAATTGGGAATTCCAATACATTATGAGGATGACCTGGACAGAGTTCCCGAGCAGTTTTTGGATAAGGAAAGCACCTTAATTGTATATACTCCGGCAGTATCTGCCGAACACGGGGAATATCAGTATTTTCTAAAAAATGGTTTTGACATTAAGAAAAGGTCGGAAGTATTAGGGTTGATTACTAAGGATACCTTTTGTTTTGCAGTTGCCGGTACACATGGCAAGACAACTACCTCGAGTATTCTGGCGCATCTGTTAAAAGAAACCGGAACGCCCCTAACGGCATTTTTAGGCGGAATTTCTGAGGACTTTGATAGTAATTTACTTTTGGAAGGAACCGAGTACTCTGTAGTGGAGGCGGATGAATTTGATCGTTCCTTTTTAAGGTTGTCGCCCAACGTGGCATGCATAACTTCTATGGATGCGGACCACTTGGATATTTATGGCGATAAGGGTGAACTGGAAAAGTCTTTTGCAGAATTTGTGAAACGTATAAAACCGGGAGGTAAACTTTTTGTACGACAAGGGTTGCCCTTGGATGGCATTACCTATGGAATTGAGGATGAATCGGATTACTGTATCCGGAACATAAAAATAGAACATGGTGCCTACATTTTTGATTTGGGAACTCCCGACACTGTGCTAAAGGGAGTTAAGTTTAACAAACCGGGAAGGCATAATTTGCTCAACGGTCTAGTCGCTTTTGCCATGGCGATACAAGGAGGTTCTCCACCGTATCGCCTGGCCGAGGCTCTAGGTACTTTCAAAGGAGTACAAAGACGATTTTCTTATCAAATAAAGACGGATAGCTTCATCTTCATAGACGACTATGCCCATCATCCAACGGAAATTGATGCCGTTTTTGACGCTGTTTCAGAGATGCATCCCAATAAAAAGGTACTAGCCGTTTTTCAACCGCATTTGTTTTCCAGAACTAGGGATTTTGGTGATGATTTTGCAAAAAGTCTATCCAGATTTAAAAATGTGCTGTTATTGGAAATATATCCGGCCAGGGAGCAACCCATGGAAGGCATTAATTCTAAATGGCTATTAAAAAAGATGACCAATACGAATAAAAAATTAATAAAAAAAGAAGAACTAACGGCAGAAATAAAAAGCCAAAATCCTGACCTTCTGATTACTATGGGAGCCGGGGATATTGGCCTAGAAGTAGAGAAGCTAAAAAAACAATTTGATTATGCGCATTAACTGGAATTACATCAAAATCTTATCGCTGGTAATAGTGATTACGGGACTTTACGCCTTTTCCAATCAAAGGAACAGCAGTAAAAAGGTGTCGGAATTTAAGGTAGAGTTCGTAGGTGACCAAAATTTATACCTCACGGAGGGGACGGTTAATAAATTGTTAATACAAAAATATGGGAGGCTCGAAAATGTGCCCAAAGAAAAATTAGTTTTGAATACTGTAGAAGAGGTCATCCAGGCCAATGAAATGGTAAAAAGTGCCCAAGTCTATCTTACCGTAGATGGTAAGCTTACGTCTAAAATTGTTCAGCGTAAACCAATCGGACGAATTGAGGGGAATGACAAATTTTATCTAGATGATGAAGGAAAACGTATGCCGTTTTCCAAAAATCATTCGGCAAGGGTGCCTATTATAACGGGTGAAATCACTGGTAAGAGCCTAGAGGACGTGTATGTCATCTTGGAATATATTAACAAAGACAGTTTTTTACGAAAAAACGTGATTGGTATACACGTGGAGAGGGAAAATAGTTACCAATTAAAATTTAGACTGAACCAGTTCGTGGTCAATTTGGGAGGTATTGAAAATTTAAATGAGAAATTCAGCAATTTCAAAGCTTTTTATACAAAAGCGAATAAGGACAAAACGTTGGAAAATTTTGCGGTAGTAAGTTTAGAATTCAATAACCAAGTAGTGTGCACTAAAATATAATAGAAAAATGGAAGAACCTAAGTACTCAGTCGGTCTAGACATCGGCACAACCAAAATAGTCGCCATAATCGGTAAGGAGAACGAATATGGAAAAATCGAAATTTTGGGCCTTGGCAAGTCTAAAAGTTTGGGTGTTCACCGCGGTGTTGTAAATAATATAACACAAACGATAAAATCTATTCAGCAGGCCGTTGAACAGGCCGAAGTAAATTCTGGGCTCAAAATTGGGTCGGTCGTCGTTGGTATTGCGGGTCAGCACATAAGAAGTTTGCAACACAGCGACTACATTACTAGGAAGGATTCTGAAGAAGTAATCAATGAAGAGGACTTGGATAAACTTTGCAATCAGGTATACAAGCTGATTATGCTTCCAGGTGAAGAAATTATTCATGTATTGCCACAGGAATACAAGGTTGATGGACAGGCGGAGATCAAGCAGCCAATTGGAATGTATGGAGGCCGTTTAGAAGCTAATTTTCATGTGGTCGTTGGTCAGGTAACTTCCATAAAAAATGTTGGAAGATGTATAAAAAGTGCTGGATTGAATCTAGGTAACATCACCTTAGAGCCCTTAGCCTCTTCGGATGCCGTCTTGAGTCAGGAAGAAAAGGAGGCTGGAGTTGCCTTGATCGATATAGGCGGTGGTACTACGGATTTAGCCATTTTCAAGGATGGCATTATACGGCATACGGCAGTAATTCCTTTTGGTGGAGGAGTCATTACGGAAGATATAAAAGAAGGCTGTTCCATTATTGAAAAGCAGGCAGAACTGCTAAAGACCAAATTTGGTTCGGCATGGCCGGGAGAGAACAGGGATAATGAGATAGTTTCCATACCCGGGATTAGGGATAGGGAGCCAAAGGAAATCACACTAAAAAACCTATCTAAGATTATCCACGCCAGAGTAGTGGAAATTATAGAGCAGGTCTACGTAGAGATAAAAAATTACGGTCACGAAGAGCAAAAAAAGAAACTTATTGCCGGAATAGTACTTACAGGTGGAGGAAGTCAGTTAAAGCACCTGAAACAGTTGGTGGAATACATCACTGGAATGGACACCAGGATTGGGTATCCAAACGAACATTTGGCTGGAGATTCAGATGAAGAAATTGCCAGTCCGTTGTATGCAACGGCAGTAGGTTTGTTGATGAATGCCGTTAAGAACGAGACAAAACCGCAACGACCCGAGTCTTATAACGAAGAGGAAGATATGGAAAGAGAGCAAAATGCGGTGAGCTCACATAATGAGGGGATACGAAGAGAACGCAAATCGGTCTTTGATAAATGGTCGGAAAAATTAAAGGAGTTCTTGGATAATGCCGAGTAGCCTACAGTAAATATAAAATTGAATACAATAACCAGTAATTAAAACATTATGAATAAGAACAGCGAATTTGATAACATATCCTTTGATCTTCCAAAAAATCAAAGCAACGTCATAAAGGTAATTGGAGTAGGCGGTGGCGGTAGCAATGCCATAAACCATATGTTCCAGGCCGGTATAAACGGTGTGGATTTTGTCATTTGTAATACAGATTCGCAGGCATTGGACAATAGTCCGGTACCTAATAAGATTCAATTGGGAGTTTCGCTAACAGAAGGTTTGGGGGCTGGTGCCAATCCGGAAGTAGGAGAACAGGCTGCTATTGAAAGCATGGAAGATATAAAGCGCATGTTGGATACAACCACCAAAATGATTTTTATTACTGCCGGTATGGGTGGGGGAACAGGTACTGGTGCTGCTCCTATTATCGCAAAATTCGCCAAGGAGTTGGATGTGCTTACGGTGGGTATTGTGACCATGCCTTTTCAGTTTGAAGGAAAAATGCGTTGTGAACAGGCACAGCTGGGAATCGAAAAATTGAGAAGAAATGTAGATTCTTTGATTGTTATCAACAACAATAAATTGCGTGAGGTTTACGGAAATCTTGGTTTCAAAGCCGGGTTCTCAAAAGCGGATGAGGTTTTAGCCACGGCAGCAAGGGGTATAGCTGAGGTAATTACCCATCACTACACACAAAACATAGATTTACGTGATGCCAAAACGGTGCTATCCAATAGTGGCACGGCAATAATGGGATCCGCTATCGCATCAGGTTCTGGAAGGGCGAACGAGGCCATCATGAAAGCGTTGGATTCCCCATTGCTGAACGATAATAAAATCGAAGGTGCTAAAAACGTGTTGCTACTTATCGTTTCTGGCTCACAAGAAATCACCATAGATGAGATAGGGGAAATAAACGACCATATTCAAGTAGAAGCGGGTCATGGCGCCAATATCATTATGGGTGTAGGTGAGGACGATACGTTGGGCGAAGCGATTGCCGTAACCGTCATTGCCACGGGTTTTAATATTGACCAACAAGACGATATCGTAAATACGGAAACCAAAAAAATCATCCACACCTTAAACGATGAACAAAGGGCGGAGCAGGAACTTTTAGACAATAAAACAGTTCATTCTTTAGAAGTTGAAGAAGAAGCGGAATTGGTGGAGGAACCGAAAAGAATAACGTATGAATTGTTGGATGAAGGGGATTTTGATTTGATACCTACTACCAATTACATCAAGAATTTCAATGTTTTTTACGAGGAGGTTCTTGTTGAAAATATCAAAGAAGATGATTTTGTAATTATTGAGACTTCAGCTGCTTTAAGGGATATAGAGGTTGTGGAACCGGAAATATTAAGAACAAAGAAAGAAGAAGACCAGTTCGCTATCAGTTTTGACCTCCCCTTGGTAACCGATGAAGAAGAAAAAGAAAATACGATAACGTTCAGTTTAGATGATGAGGTTAAGGATATGGACGTAAAAGATAGTGTTGAGGTGATACCAGTTTTGGAATATAATAAGAATGGTGAAACACGCTATAGTTTGGATGATTATATGCAATTGGAAAACCAACTTACCGGAGCAAAATCCAAGGCTGAGGAGTTTGAGCCTAAAATCATCGAGGACGAGTTGATTTTTGAAAAAAGGACCGTTGCAGAGCAAGAACAGGCACCGGTTGATAATAGGCCAATTGATCCAATGGAAAGACCCATTGATGAATTGAGGCTAAGGGCGGACGAGCGTAGAAGAAAGTTGAAGGACTTTAACTATAAGTTTCAGAATAGCCTAAGTAATATTGATGAAATCGAAAAGCAACCGGCATACAAAAGACAAGGTGTAAACTTGAACGAAAGTCAACGTGAATCTAAAATATCCAGAACTAGTATAAGTGGAGATAGCAATGATGAAATACAGTTACGGTCCAATAATTCATTTTTACATGATAATGTAGATTAATAAACCTAAAAAGACCACGTTTAAACCCGAAAACAAAAGCTGTTTTCGGGTTTATTTTTTATCTTCGTGCCGCTAAAAAGCATATTATGGGACTACAGCAAAAGGTAATGGAGCAGATGAAAACGGCGATGAAAGCAAAGGATACGGTGGCCTTGGAATCTTTACGTGCTATAAAATCAGCGTTGTTATTGGCACAGACCAGTGGGGAAGGTGATTTGTCTGAAGACGATGAAATAAAACTAGTTCAAAAATTGGTTAAACAGAGAAGGGATAGTGCCGCAATTTTTGCGGAGCAAGGTAGGAATGATTTGGCCGAACCTGAACTGGCACAAGTTAAAGTAATTGAGCAGTTTTTACCGGAACAACTCACTGAGGATGAAATAGAAAAAGTGGTTGTACAGACTATTGAGGCTACAGGGGCATCAGGTATGAAAGATATGGGAAAGGTCATGGGAATAGTTTCCAAAGAATTAGCTGGGCAGGCTGATGGGAAAACAATTTCCAGTATCATAAAACGAAAATTAGCTTAATAAAGTTATATGGCCGCGTGGCGCAATCCGCCATAGGCGGACATGCTGAATACAAGCCCGACTTGGTCGGGGCGCATCAGTAGAGAAATGAAGTTTTTCGTTTATGTTCTTAGAAGTATAAATTTTGACAGGAATTACGTTGGGTTTACCAGAAATGTTGGAATACGTTTAAAACAACATAATGCCGGAAAAACAAAATCAACCAAACCATATCTACCTTGGAAGTTGGTACTTGTTGAAGAGTTTGAGTTTAAAGAGGATGCTCTTGCAAAAGAAAAGTTTTTAAAAACTGGCAGGGGTAGAGAGTATATTAAGAATTGGCCGCGTGGCGCAACTGAATAGCGCATCAGATTTCGGCTCTGAGGGTTGGGGGTTTGAATCCCTCCGCGGTCACGAATAAATAAAAACGCTGCATCTCAAATCAAGCTTGCTTGAATTTGAAAGTGTGGTTTTTTTATTTTCAAAGCGGAGCTTTGAGGGAAAAACGAGCGGAGCGAAATTTATAGTAACTCCAAGTTAAAGTTCTGAACCAATCTGCCTTCTTATTTTACATGCGGTTTTTTTTTCCCATATCTTTAATTCTCAAAGGAATTACATGAAATTCGTATTAGCACCGGACAAGTACAAAGGCTCTTTATCAGGTGCTGAGTTTTGCAATGCGGTGGAGGAAGGGATTTTAAAAGTTCTCCCAAAAGCTACAATTCTTAAAAAGCCTTTGGCCGATGGAGGTGACGGTACTATAGCTGTAGTCAAACATTACTTAAATGCTGATACCATTAGTGTCCAGGTAAATGACCCACTTTTTAGAGTTATAGACTCAGGATATTTGTTATCTCATGATAGTAAAACTGCATTTATCGAAATGTCCGAAGCGTCTGGACTCAAATTACTGCACAGTGGGGAGCTAAATTGTATGGAAACCACTTCCTTCGGAACCGGAGAGCTCATTTTGGATGCTCTAGAAAAAGGGGTAGCTAAAATAATTCTTGGTATCGGAGGTAGTGCAACCAATGACGGGGGTATGGGAATAGCGGCTGCTCTAGGTTATGAGTTTTTGGACAAAGACGGCAACGTATTGAAACCTATCGGAAAAAATTTAAAAGCTGTTGCTACCATATGTAAGAATTTAGTATATAAGAAACTCTCTCAGGTCAAAGTGAAAGTTGCCTGTGATGTTAGTAACCCGTTTTATGGAAATAATGGAGCTGCGTTCGTATACGGGCCTCAAAAAGGAGCTTCTGAGAAAGAAGTCAAGCTACTGGACGAAGGATTAAAGAACTTTGCTGATTGTATACACGCGGAATTTAATGTTGATGTACAAGATATTCCTGGGGCTGGTGCCGCTGGTGGAGTAGGCGGGGGAGCCATAGTGTTTTTGAATGCCACCTTGACCTCCGGTATTGATTTAATAAAAGAATTGGCCGATTTTGATAAAGTTATTTATGGTGCCGATTGGATTATAACGGGGGAAGGAAAATTGGATGCTCAAACCTTATCCGGAAAGACAATCGCAGGAGTCCTTACAGCCGCCCACAAAAAAAACATAAAAGTTGCTGCATTATGTGGCGCTGTGGAACTGACTCCAGAACAGCAAGAAGAAATAGGATTGCACTATGTATGTTCAATTCTTAGGGGAGTATCCTCTTTAGAGGATGCCTTAGGAAACAGTTACGATAACCTCGTAACTGCAAGCTATAATTTTGCTAAACTCCTGAAGAAGGGGCTATAAGCATCAAATTCGCTCTTCCAATTATCGGCTATCTAAAATGTGTTGAGCGATTATTTTGGCGTGGACCCTGGAGTTTTCTATAAACCATTTATGGGTTTCCATGCCTCCGCATATGACTCCGGCTAAATAAAGACCCTCCACATTGCTCTCCATGGTGTCGGGATCATAGGCTGGAAGTCTTTTTTCGTCATCGGAAAGTTGTATCCCTAGCTTTTCTAAAAATTCAAAATTGGGTTTATAACCTGTAAGTGCCAAAACAAAATCGTTAGGTAGACTACGGGTGCCTTCTGGTGAATTTAAAATAATCTCTTCGTCCTTAATTTCGGTTACATTGGTATTGTAAAAGGCATTTATACTGCCTTCTTCGATGCGATTGATAATGTCTGGTCTAACCCAATACTTTACACGTTGACCTACCTCAGGACCACGGATGATTAGGGAGACTTCGGCTCCTTTACGGTAACACTCCAGTGCCGCATCTATGGCAGAATTGCTTGCCCCGATCACGGCCAGTTTTTGACCAGCATAGAAATGGGGGTCTTTATAATAATGGGAGACTTTAGGTAATTCCTCACCTGGAATATTCAATTTGTTGGGAATGTCATAAAATCCAGTCGCAATGATGACGTTGTTGGAAACGTAGTTACTTTTTGTGGTGGTTACAGCGAAAACATCATTCTGCTTGATAACGCTTTCTACTCGCTCAAAAAGGTGTATGTCCAGCTTGTTGGACGTAACAATCCTTCGGTAATATTCCAAAGCTTCGTCTCGTTTTGGCTTTGCTTCTTTACTTATGAAGGGAATCTCATCAATTTCCAGCTTTTCTGAGGAAGAAAAGAACTGCATGTTCACCGGGTAGTTAAAAAGTGAGTTTACAATGGGTCCTTTTTCTATGATTACATAGGTTAAACCCTTTTTCTGTGCTTCCAGACCACAGGCAATACCTATGGGCCCGCCCCCAACAATAACAATATCAAGTTTATCCATTAGGCTACTACTTCTTTTAACTCCCGGATGGTTTTTGTCGGGTCGGCACTTTTAAAAACAAAGCTTCCTGCCACCAGAACATCCGCTCCGGCCGCTACCAATGCCTTTGCATTTTTGGAGGTTACTCCACCATCCATCTCGATTAATGTATGAGCACCTTTTTTATTGATGAGTGTTTTTAAGGCCTTCACCTTATCGTAGGTATTCTCGATGAAGGATTGACCACCAAATCCTGGATTTACACTCATCATACAGACCACATCGATATCTTTGATAGTATCTTCCAATAAATTGATGTTCGTATGCGGATTTAAAGCCACCCCAGCCTTCATTCCTTCTGCTTTGATAGCCTGTAGCGTTCTATGCAAATGTGTACAAGCTTCATAGTGGACACTTAGTATGTTGGCTCCTAAATCGGCAAAGGTCTTAATATACCTATCGGGGTCTACAATCATTAAATGCACATCTAAGGGTTTAGTAGCATGCTCCGCAATAGCTTTGATTACCGGCATTCCATAGGAAATGTTTGGTACAAAAATACCGTCCATGACATCAATATGATGCCAATCCGCAGCACTATTATTTACCATTTCAACATCCCGCTGCAAGTTTCCGAAATCGGCCGCAAGTAGGGAAGGAGCAATTTTTGTCTTCTGCATTTTGTCTCACTAAAATTATATACTACAAAAGTAGTGATTTGAGTTGTTCTAGGAATAATACGAAATGAAGCTTATAGATTCTACTTTCCATAGTAATATAGGAGGTCGCTTTCGGCGGCAATGTAGCCAAAGGAACTCCACGAAGGACTATTAACTATGTCGGTCATGATTTCCAGAGCTTTTTCTTTTTCACCATTATAGAAATGCCAATTAGCGAGTCCGTATGCCACGGCATCGTTGGAGGGACTTCCTGTTTCGGTTTGTAAAAGGGAATCAACTGGAATTAGTCCTTTGTACAATTTACAAAGTTCGTAGTAGCTCTGGTTCTCAATAACATCCATTTCTAATGAGATTGGTATCAACATTTCATCCGCTAATTCAGGATTTCCCAATCGGCGTTGAATCATATACAGCCAATGTGTACTAGAAACGATATTGTCGGGTAAACTGCCCGATTCCCTGCACTTGAGATAAGCTTCGTAAGCTTTTTCATAATCGTGTTTCAGATAATATGCCAGACCTAAATGATACCAGATGTTCCCGTGCAAAGTGCTTACGGGTATATTTTTGGCATTAGGCATGCCATCGGGTTCAATTTCATTGTCGGTACCCTGTATCAATTGTCCAGCTTTTTCCAAATCGGAAATTGCCGCATCGAAATTGCGGAGTGAGATTTGCCGATGCCCTCGATGACGGCGAAAACGAAGCTCCTCAGGATATTTTTCGATTCCCTGCGTGTAAATGGAAATGGCCTCCTCATAGCGACCGAGATATGCCGTTCTTCTGCCGTACCAAATGATTGCCTCCACACTGTCCGGGTAAGACTCAAAGGTAGTTTTCGCCTCTTCATATTGCCTCAAAAGCTTTTCCGAGGGTGCCGGAACTATGAATTCCTTACCCAAGGGTGTCATAAAAACGACTGGTTTTTCAACCGTTTCTTTTGGTTTTGAGGGAACATTCTTTTTATCGTTCTTGCAACTCACAACTACTAGTAAAACCATTACCAGCGAATAGAGAAATCGTAAGTTCTTACCAATAATTTCCATAAAATTTAATTATTCTGGCGCTTCAATTTCTTCGATTTCTGCATTCTTTAGCGCGGTATTGACTTGTGGTAATTGCTCTGTCATTACGGTATTTAGATTACCCAAGTGTAATGCTAATTCTGTGGATAGTTCATTAAAAACTTTATATGCCCCGTCCGTTGGTCTGGCATCTCCATTTTCCACACTCCGCCGTAATGAAGCCAGACGGTTGTTCAGTTTAATCGGGAAATTCAACGGATCTTGTCCGGATTGGTTCTTTACCTGGTAAAGCTCTTCTTCTATGCCGGAAATTTTCTCAAGAAAAGGAGCTATACTTTTTTTATAAGCCTCACTAGGAATCTTGGATTTGGCACTATCAATAGTTTTCTTGATCTGTCGTATTTGTATGACAGCATTATTGGCTGCCGTAGTCTTCTGCATTATCTTATTGGCCAATTCGAATTGCTCATCCAGATGTTCTTTTGTAATTCCTTTTAGGTTTGGGTCGATATGAATATTGAATGGAAATGTCTTTTCGTAATCTTTGGTTTTCATCCTTACTTTATAAGTGCCTAAAGGTGCCTTTGGCCCACGTTGTGGACGAGCGCTCCAAATAATCATTCCATCAAATTCCGTTGCCCCAGGATACCTCAGGTCCCAGGTGAAGTTATTGATTCCAGCAGCGGTTGTCGGTTTGGAAGAGCCACCTGTTTCCCACCAAGGCGCATCCGGGTCTTTTTCATACTTTGGTTTGCTGCCGGTGAACGTATTGATAAGCATGTCATTGGCGTCCAAAATCTCAAAGGTTATACTATCCGCCTGTTCCTTCAGATAATATTGAATTTTTGCGTCATTAATTCCTCGTATGGGATCGGCAGGTTGGAATAAAACCGCCGATTCATTTTTCATTTCGTCGGTATATTGCCGTATGGGCTGAATGTCATCTAAAATCCAAAATCCCCTACCGTGAGAACCCAGTACCACATCATTATCTTTTACAACAAGGTCGCGTATTGGAGTATCCGGGAGCTCTAGCTGAAGGCTTTGCCAAAGCGCACCGTCATTCATGGAGAAATAAACGCCATGCTCGGTAGCCAAAAATAATAAACCTTCTCTTTCATGATCTTCCCGAACGGCCCTAGCAAAATGACCATCTTCTATTCCGTTGATGATTTTGGTCCACGTCTTCCCGTAATCATGGGTTTTAAAAACATAAGGTTTCCGATCATCAACCTGATATCTATTTGCTGCAACGAACAAGGTTCCTGGTCTGTGTTTGGATTCGTGAATAATACTTACCCTGGAGAATTTGGGTAAATCTTTTGGAGTAATGTCCTGCCATTTTTTTCCGCCGTCCCGAGTGATATGAATTTTCCCGTCATCCGAACCTGCCCATATAGTATTGATATCATGAAACGAGGGCGCCAATGCGAAAACCGTAGCATATATTTCGGGTCCGTTCATATCCATGGTTATAATACCACCGGTCTTACCCAAAGTCTCAGGGTCGGCATAAGTTAAATCCGGACTTATTTTTTCCCATGATTGCCCATCGTCCGTTGTTTTCCAAACGTGCTGTGAACAGGTGTACATGACATTTGAATCTTGCGGAGCGAACATGATAGGAAACGTCCATTGCCACCTTTCGGGAAGTGCGCTCGCAGGTTCGCCAGAGAAGAATCTAGGATATACTTGAATATCCCTTATCTGTCCGTTACTACGATCATATCGGGTTAGAAGAGCGCCTTGGCTTCCAGCATAAAAAATATCTTTTTTCTCCGGATGTTGCGTGATCCATCCACTCTCGCCCCCGCCTACTGCATAGTACCATCCGTGATTTGGGCCTCTGGCCTGCATATGTTCCCAACCATCGCTTGGCATGGCCAAAGTGCTATTGTCCTGTTGAGCACCCGCTACATGATAGGGCACATCGCTGGTGGTCATCACATGATAAAATTGTGTTGTGGTATAATCTTGTTCTGTCCAGCTTTTGCCTCCGTTAATACTTACATTACCCCCGCCATCATTCGAATTGATCATCCGCTCCGGATTATTGGGGTCTATCCACAAATCATGATTATCTCCATGGGGAACTTTGATGGTGGTATCAAAGGTTTTACCTCCATCCGTAGATTTGTACAGGCCTGTATTCAAACAATATACGGTTTCCTTGTCCAAAGGATCCGCATAAATTCTGGAGTAATAAAAAGCGCGCTGTCTTAGTTTGCGTTCGTCATTGGTACGTTCCCAGGTCTTACCACCATCATCAGAACGAAAAACCCCACCTTCATTGGCCTCCATAATGGCCCAAACACGATTGGAATCTGCCGGGGAAACGGTAACCCCAATTTTGCCTACCGGTGGTGCGGGCATACCTTCATTGCTTGTTAAATCGGTCCAAGTATTCCCACCATCCGTGGATTTCCATAATTTGGAGTCGCCGCCACCGCCCCACATTTTCCATGCTTTTCGTTGTACTTCCCAAGTGGTGGCATATAAAACATCGGGATTATTACGGTCAATGATTAAATCCACAGCACCTGCCTTGGGGCTAACATAGAGGACTTTTTCCCAAGAACTACCACCGTCCTTGGAACGAAAAACACCTCTTTCTTCATTGTCCCCGTAAGGGTGGCCTAAAGCTGCGACGTACACTAAATCCGGATTAGTTGGATGTATGCGAATACGTGCTACGGCCTGAGTTTCTTTTAATCCTAAGTGGCGCCAGGTTTTTCCTCCGTCCTCGGTTTTGTATACACCATCACCTTGGGTTATGCTTCCGCGCAATTGTACCTCGCCCATACCGATATAAACAATATCCGGATTGGTTTCTGCCACGGCAACAGCGCCAACAGAAGAACTGGTTATTTGTCCATCGGTAACCGGTGACCACTCCGTACCACCGTCAACAGTTTTCCAAAGGCCTCCTCCCGTTGCTCCAAAATAATATTCGTTCGGTCTACTGGGGCTTCCTGCACACCCTAAGGAACGGCCACCCCTATTCGGACCTATATTTCGCCATTCCAAACCTTCATAAAAGCTTTTGTCAATGGGGGAATCCGTAGTTGTATTTTTTTGAGCAAAGGTTGAAAAGTAACTGCACGTTAAGGTGGCAACGAACAGTATTTGAAAATAGGACTTCATAAAAATGTATTTAAAGTGAAAAGTATATTCAACGTGGTTTGTTTATAAATGTAATAAAATGACTTGGTACTTATTTGAAAGCTCACAGGTAAACCTCAATAAAATGCGTCGTCAAATTTTCTCGGCAATGATTTCAACCATCAAGCAAGTTGCAATGGACGCTCCAGTCGTATTTTCCAATGCTTCTAAATCAGTGAGCGCATCAGTAACTTGTTCAGGAGTAAGATAGCCTTGGGGAACAAGTCTTGGAAAGTAACTTTGGAAAAATGTTTTGGGCCATTGCCAAATACCGTTTTGCGGGGTAGCTATTTTCATCATAGGGCGCAATCCTATGACTTTCATGCCAATTCGCTCCAATATTGCCGGAAGGAATTTTCCAATGTCGATTTCGTTTGGAGAATCTTTAAAACTTTTAAGAGCCATTGCTATGCCATGGGCAAGTGCCTTTTTTGGAGGTTCTGTTTGCAAAACGCCCCAATCATAATATTCGTGAAGTACCATCTTGCCTTTTGGCTTTAGGGCATCAACTACTTTTTTCAAAACCTCCTCGGGGTTCGGAATCCAAGCCAGGGCCCATCTGCAATACATACCATCCAGGCTGGACTGTTGTAGTTTCATGTTATCAAAGTCTGCATGAATGGTTTCGATATTTAAATTGTATTGTTTTGCTACACCATCAAGGAACTGTATATATTTTTTTGATTTATCTATTCCTATAACCTTACCCTCAGCACCGGCAAGAAAAGCAAGTTCTTTGGTGCAGTAGCCCGGGCCACATCCTAGGTCAAGTAGTGTTTGCCCGGCTTTAAAATTGGCTAAGCGCCATCCGTGCTGGGCTTCTTCCGCCCATACTTGGTGTTGAACGCCCAATCTAAAAAGTTCCTCTGCATCCGCTCCTAAAATGTACGTTTTTTCGTTGTTCAATATTATTGTTCTTTATCTTGTTGATAGACTTCATGATTTGCATCCCCGCCCGCTTGTATGTAGGCAAACAGATTTTTGATTTCCTTTGGATTTAATCGATTTAATAGTCCTGAAGGCATCGGGGATAATGGAGATAATTCTCGTTTCAAGACTTTATCCTTTAGAAGTTCTACCGTATAACCCTCATTAAATGGGTTGGGCATAAGCGTTATTGAATCATCCGTTTCTTTTTTAATGCGTCCTGATATTTTCTTGCCATCTTCCATATGAAACAGGGTGTTGGCATATTGGTCCGATATTTCGTCATTGGGGCTGTAAACGGCAAAAATCATCTCATAATTATTGAATTTGGTATGGGCTTGGGTTAAATCGGGACCGGCTGCTCCCCCTTCTCCGCGCATACGATGGCAGAGGATGCACATACCGGCTTGGTACGCTCGCTCGCCACCTGCAAAATCAACTTCAACATCCGAGAGGGCATCTCCCCAAAGCATATCACCAATTTCCTTACCACCGTATTGACCGCCGGGTCCTACAGGTTGTGGAATTTCAGCTATTGCCGTGGTAGGGGAATAAACCCCGGAAAGTTCTTGAAAGTATTCCCTGTCCTCCTCTGGAACATTTTCCATGGCCGCCAATCGAATGTTCTCCATTCCAGGTTTGAAACTCAATCCGCCCTTCGCATTTAGGACATCGTAGAACCATTGAAAATAAGTTTCACGGGTTTCTTTTGTCCAACCGCTATCGGCGTGGCTCAGTATTACACCATAGAATATGGCTTCGCTTGGAGGCATTTTAGCGATTATTTCACGAATCAATGGTCCGTATTGTTCGCTTCGTAGCGTAGTTTCCTCAGCTAAGTATGCGCTGGGGTCATTATTTTTTTCTTCTGTATATTTTTTGAGAAGTTCTACCAAGCCCTCAGTTATACCATCCGATTTTAAGTACAACAGGAGTTGACCTAATTCACGATTCATTTTGGAATCTCTATGCGGAAAATGCTGTTTTAATTTATTTGCTATCGCCAGACGTTGTCTCTCGTCAGGTGCTCCTTGTCTGATGAACTGAAGTTCGTAACTCCGTAGAAGATTTAACTGTTGTTCAGAAGTAAGTGTCTCAAACTTGATAGTCCCTAACTTGTCCAATACCTTAGATTTAATGTTGGGATTTCCTTGATGCGCCAAACCAATACTGGCCTCAATGATTTTTCTAGAATCTTTCTCGTTATAGAATAGGGGCAACCACTGTTCCAATGGTTGATTTTCTAGTGCCACTCGAGAGGCATAGCGAATAAACCTATCATTATGGTTTAAATTCTCCCACGCCAAGGCAACACCTTCTGATGATTGTTCTGTATGGTATTTTTCAATGGTGCGTCTAAGTTGTCTTAAACTGTTCTCGGCCGTACTTAAGGTTTCTTCCGTTTTCGTTTCTGGATTTCCGTTATAACTCAATCGATACAAATGAGAATCTATGCGCCGTCCGCCCGTAGCAAAATAAAGATTGCCATCCGTTCCAGCGACCATATCGGTCAAGGGTAGGGGAGTACCCGATAAGAATTCCTCACGCTCGGCAGTATAACTACTGCCGTTTGGTTTTAAATCGATAAAATAAACGGTACCAAAACTCCAATCCATGATTAAAAGTCCATTGGCATATTTGTTCGGAAAATTCAAAGTAGCTCCAGAGAGTACCGCAGTGGGCGAACCTTGTTCTAAATTATGAACAGCCGGTAAGGCATCTGGATAATATTCTGGCCACTTGCCCGATCCGGTTCGCCACCCATATTCACTTCCGCTAGTCACATGGCATATTCTTGTAGGGCGATACCATGGCATACCAATATCCCATTCCATATCCGCATCATAGGCAAAAAGTTCCCCGTCTTCATTGAAGGCGATATCGAAAGCGTTTCGATAGCCAGCTGAAATTAATTCCCAATTTGTGCCGTCCGGATTAAACTTACAAACCCAACCACCGGGCGCTTTTATATCATTGGCATGCCCTCTGGCGTCAAGATAGGGTTCGAATAGATTGTCCTCACCCCAATTGGTAGGGAGGCGGCTATTTTTTAGAACTGTTTCGGGAATTAACGTATGATTTCCGGCGATAAAATAAATTTCTTCACCATTTGGTCCTAATGCAAAACTATGTGGTCCGTGTTCTCCTTCCCCCTCTAATTTAAGAAGCATTTTTACCGTATCCAGTTTTCCGTCGTTATCGGAATCCGTAAGCCGATAAATTCCGCTGCCATTTTCTTGGGAGTCGGGAATGTCTTCATCCCATCTTTTGTTTACGGCAACGTATAAGCTATTAAAAGCCCATAATAGCCCATGGGCAGAACCCACATCCAGATCAAGTGGCTTTATATCCGATTTTTTTAGTGTCTTTCCCTCTTTTGGTATGCGGAACTCATATATTTTTCCATACTGGTCGCAAGCGAATAAAGTCTGTTTCGGACCTTGGGCAAGGGCCACCCATGAGCCCTGTTCGTATGCACTGGGATTGTAAAGTTCTTCCAAAAGAAAACCATCTGGAACATTAAAGGTAATATCCTTTTCACCTGTCTCTTTGTTAGCATCTTCATTATTACAGGCAAAAAGAAACAACGAAAAGAACGTTATGAGCGCGAATTGAAATTTAGTATGGTGCATAGGTTGATTATTGACTACTTAAAGATACAAAACGGACCTTTATGTTGATCGCAGTTGTCGTAGTCCTTCATAAACAACGATACCTACGGAATTAGCCAGATTCAAACTGCGGATATGAGAGCTATAGATCGGAATTTTATATAAATGCTGTTGGTTGTTTTCAATTATTTCCTTTGAAAGTCCAACGGATTCCTTCCCAAAAATCAGGAACATATCCTCCTTAAAGGGTATAGACCAATGTTCCTTACTTCCATGACTTGAAAAGAAAGCCATATTATTTGAACGATGCGTGTGGAAAAATTCATTTTGATTTTCGTAGATATGAAGCGATAAATGTTGCCAATAGTCTAAACCAGCTCTCTTTACTCTCTTGTCATCTAGGTCAAAACCTAAAGGTTTTACCAAATGTAGCTTTGAATTGGTAGCTAATGCCAACCTTCCAATATTGCCTGTATTATTTGGGATTTCAGGCTCTAGAAGTACAATGTTTAAAGCCATTAGTCTTTTTGAATGGATTTTAAGTAAAGTTGCTCCACCTTCTCCCGTGCCCAAGATGTTCGCCTTAAAAATTTTAAACTGGATTTAATGGAAGGGTTGCTTTTAAAACAGTTAATATTGATTTTGGACGCCAGGTCCTCCCATGTGTAAATTTGGGTAAGGTGTTCCATAATTTCTACCAATGTTACACCATGAAGCGGATTGTTTGGTTGGCTCTCGGAATTTTGATGCATAGTTTGAATTGAGAATGTTTTCGTTACTCAGTGCCCGATTTGTTTATTTTTGATAAGCCACCAACATCGATATCGGCGGTACTTGTACTGTTTTTTTTAATGGTTTTCCATTTACAAGACTAAAGTCGTCTCCTATGACGGCCAATTGCCACACACCTTCTAAAATATGCTTTATAGGTTTGGGGTTGGCATTGTAAATTACTAAAATATTATTCCAAGAATCATAATTTGCATTGTTTTGGATTACGTACGATACAACTCCGTCCGTTGATTTTAAGAAGGTAAGGTTATCAACTACATCTTTGGAATTTGTCATACGAACGGCAGGATGGCTTTTTCTTAATTCAATTAAGTTTTTATAGTAATCAAAGACCGGTTTATGCTCTAGCTTCCAGTTCCAATCAATTTGATTGATAGAATCAGGAAGATTATACGAATTTTCTTCTTCTTTTTTGGTGCGTAAAAATTCCGCTCCGGCGTGCATGAAAACTGTGCCTTGGGAAGTTAGCACAATGGCATTTGCCAACTTGTCCATAGCCACTAATGCCTCCTGTGACGCATCTCCACGTGAAACCTTAAGTTTATCGAACAAGGTATGATTGTCATGACATGAAACATAGGAGATGGCCTGCCAGGGGCTGAACTCCAAGGTTGGTCAGAATAGTTTACTTTGTCATAATCTATTTGAGGGTGTAGAATGGATCCGACTACCCCAAATTTTATGGATTCTTCCATATTTTTGGCACCACTGACGAAGCCAGCACTATCGTTGTCAAAAACAGATCCTTTAAGACCATCTCTTAAATCATCACTAAATACAGCTATCTCCGGTATTTGTTGAGCATGCTTTTTGAGCGCCCGTTCACTTTTAGACAATGGAGAATCTTTAGCCGTCCACCCTTCACCATACAGCAGAATATTCGGATTAATTTCTTTTAGCCTTGCAGAAACCTGGTTCATGGTTTGAATATCATGAATGCCCATGAGATCAAATCGAAAACCGTCCACATGATATTCTTTTGCCCAGTAGGAAACCGATTCCAAAATAAACTTACGCATCATAGCTCTTTCCGACGCTGTTTCATTTCCACAAGCTGCGGCATCGGCGTAAGTGCCATCCTCCCAATATCTGTAATAATAGCCAGGAACTTCTTGATTAAAATTAGACTCTTCCGTTTTCCCGGTATGGTTATAGGCCACATCTAAAATGACCCCGATTCCGTTTGTGTGAAAGGTCTGAACCATCTTCTTGAATTCCTCTATTCGCACTTTTGCTTCATAGGGGTCGGAAGAATAAGATCCTTCTGGAACATTATAATTTTGTGGGTCATAACCCCAATTATATTGGACACTATCCAGCTTTGCTTCGTCAATGGCGTAATGATCAAAGCTGGGCAGTAAATGCACGTGGGTAATCCCCAATTCCTTTAGATGGTCTATTCCTGTAGCAACATTTTCAGGTCCTCTAGTGTTACTTTCAACCAATCCTAAATATTTTCCGGGCATCGATGAACCGGATTGGGGATGGATGGTCATATCTCTTATGTGCAGTTCGTAGATTATGGCCTCGTTGGCAGTTTTTATTTGCGGCCCTTTGTCCCTTTCCCAACGCTCGGGATTTGTACTTTCCATGTCCAAAACCATGGCTTTTTTTCCATTTACTCCTACGGCTTTTGCATAAATACCAGGGGTTTCTTTTAACCAATGGCCATCTGCCTTTACCTGATAGGTATAGTAGGTACCATCTAGGTTTCCATCAATTTTTACCTTCCAAAGGCCATTTTCACCTGTCTCCATTTCAAAATTGGAATAGGACGTAGTATCATCCCCAGTTCTATAAAGTTTTAGTATTACTCGTTCTGCCGTGGGAGACCATAGCTTGAATTCAGTCGCGAGTTTACTATAATCCAACCAAAGGTTGGAATTCGTTGCAATTGGATAATCTTCAAAATTTTGATATTTCTTTTCCTCTACTGTGCAAGAATCAAGAAAAAATATCATAATAATAATAAGTTTGGCGGTAATTTTCATCCTGTGGAGTGACGCGGCAAAATGTAAGTTAAGTAATTTGTGGATATTCTATCAAATCATCCAGCATACAATTGGAATACAGTGGCATCGGATAATTTTTGACTATGGGTATAAATGAAAAAACTCCGGTAATCAGCCGGAGTTTATTCATCAATCAAAAAACGAACAGTCATGATAAACTGTTGTTACCGTTAAAATTACAACTTATATGCCAAATTTCCAATTTAAGGAATATTTAACGTGTAATTTTTATAACGCTAATACGAATGGTATTAGCCCAAATACGTTTTCAAGATTTTACTTCTTGATGTATGTTTTAATCTACGGATTGCCTTTTCCTTAATCTGGCGTACTCTTTCCCTTGTAAGGTCAAAAGTTTCACCAATTTCTTCAAGAGTCATTGAGTGCTGCCCCGCAAGACCAAAGTACAGGCGAATGACGTCCGCTTCTCTTGGTGTTAAGGTTTCCAAAGCACGTTCAATCTCCGTACGTAAAGATTCATGCAACAATTCCTTATCAGGGTTTGGAGACTCTCCACTACGCAATACATCGTATAGGTTGGAATCTTCACCATCGATCAAAGGCGCGTCCATGGATACATGACGACCTGAATTTTTTAAGGACTGTTTTACGTCGTCAACCGTCATATCCAGTTCCTTGGCAATTTCTTCTGCGGAAGGCATACGCTCATGCGCTTGCTCCAAGAAAGCGAAGGTTTTGTTGATTTTGTTGATCGAACCGATTTTGTTCAAAGGCAATCGAACAATACGGGATTGTTCTGCCAATGCTTGTAATATAGATTGACGGATCCACCATACGGCGTAGGAAATAAATTTAAATCCCCGCGTCTCGTCAAAACGCTGTGCAGCTTTAATCAGACCAAGGTTCCCCTCGTTGATTAAATCCGGTAAAGTAAGCCCTTGGTTTTGGTACTGCTTCGCAACTGATACCACGAATCTGAGGTTGGCCTTCGTAAGTTTTTCAAGAGCGATCTGGTCGCCTGCCTTGATGCGTTGTGCCAACTCTACTTCCTCATCAGCGGTAATCAAGTCTACTTTTCCAATTTCTTGCAAGTACTTGTCCAAAGATGCGGTCTCCCTATTGGTGACCTGTTTTGTAATCTTAAGCTGTCTCATTAAAGTAAATTAAGTTCAATTTGCATAGACTGCATATACTTATACGTAAAAAAGTATGGAATGTTACAAATTGACTTAAAAAAGTTCCATTATCCGTTGTAGCGTACAAAAAAGCCCCAACTAGTTGTTGAGGCTTTTTTAATATTAATTGTCTTTAATTTAATCCCTTCTGGGTTTGCGATCACGGTTACGGTCGTTTCCGCGACGATCATCTCTACGATCGTTGCTACGTGGCGGCCTCTCCTTAAAACCTTCAGGCTTTGGCAATAAAGCCTTGCGCGAAACTTTTTCCTTACGCGTTCTTGGATCCGTACCTAAATACTTCACTTCAAACTCGTCTCCCATGTTTACCACGTCAGAAACATTTTCTGTACGTTCCCATGCCAATTCAGAAACGTGTAGTAAGGTCTCATTGCCAGGAGCATCCAAATATTCTACCACCGCACCAAAATCCAACATCTTAATAACCTTAACTTTATAAGCTTCGTTCATTTGAGGTTTGAACATCAAAGAATCAATTTTTGCCAGTACAGCATCGATTCCATTTTGGTCCGTTCCTAAAATTTCGACAATACCTTCTTCCGTAACAGGATCTTCGTTAATAACGATAGTAGTACCTGTTTCTTTTTGAAGTTCTTGAATTACTTTTCCACCAGGTCCGATTAAAGCACCGATAAATTCATTAGGAATAGTACGTGTTACCATTTTTGGAGCATGTGCTTTAACATCCTCATTTGGAGTGGCAATCGTGTCCGTTAATTTGGTAAGAATATGTAAACGACCGTCTCTTGCTTGTTTCAAAGCATTCACCAAAATTTCATAGGACAAACCTTTTACCTTAATATCCATTTGGCAAGCGGTAATTCCGTCTGCGGTTCCAGTTACTTTAAAATCCATATCCCCAAGATGATCTTCATCACCAAGAATATCTGAAAGAACTGCATATTTACCACTATCTAAATCTGTAATCAATCCCATGGCGATACCGGAAACAGGTTTTTTCAATTGTACACCAGCGTCCATTAATGCCATTGTACCGGAACAGACCGTTGCCATTGAAGAGGAACCGTTTGATTCCAATACCTCGGAAACAACACGGACCGTATACGGACAATCTTCGGGTACCATTCCCTTTAAGGCACGTTGTGCCAAGTTACCATGCCCAACTTCTCTACGAGATGTTCCACGTATTGGTCTTGCTTCTCCTGTTGAAAAAGGAGGAAAGTTATAGTGCAGGTAGAAACGCTCTTCACCTTCAAAGGAAGGCATATCTATCTGGTTAGAATCTCTTGATGTTCCCAAGGTTACCGTTGCCAGTGCCTGAGTTTCACCACGAGTGAAAATTGCAGAACCGTGTGTGGAAGGAAGGTAATCCACCTCACACCAAATAGGTCTAATTTCATCGGTCTTACGGCCATCCAATCGTAAGCCTTCATTTAATGTAAGGTCACGAACGGCGGCTTTTTCAGCTTTGTAAAAATATTTGGAAATCATACCACCATACTCCTCTTGCTCTTCTTCGGAAAAAGATGCTTTTACTTCTTCTTTGATTTCGCTAAAGGCCGCGCTACGTTCATGCTTGGCAGAACCAGCTTTCGCTATAGCGTATACCTTATCATAGGCCATATCATGAATTTTCTTGGCCAATTCTTCATCTTCGCGTTCACCCTCGTACTCGCGAACCTCTTTCTTGCCAAAAGCTTCTGCAAGTTTTACTTGAGCAGCGCATTGTACCTTTATAGCCTCGTGCGCAAATTTGATAGCTTCGGTCATTTCTTCTTCAGAAATCTCATCCATCTCACCTTCCACCATCATTACTGAATCTGCAGAAGCACCAATCATCATATCGATATCCGACTCTGCTAATTGCGCCCTTGTTGGATTAATGACGAACTCGCCGTTTACACGACCAACCCTAGCCTCTGAAATGGCACATTCAAAAGGAAAATCCGATAACTGAATAGCAGCAGATGCAGCCAAACCGGCCATAGCATCTGGCATAACTTCATCATCATGGGACATGAGTTGAATCATTACCTGAGTCTCGGAATGATAGTCTTTTGGAAAAAGTGGACGTAAAACACGATCCACCAAACGCATGGTCAATACCTCACCGTCACTTGGTCTAGCTTCTCTTTTGAAGAAACCACCAGGATAACGGCCTGCGGCTGCAAATTTCTCACGGTAATCTACAGTAAGCGGAAGAAAATCCACGTCACTTTGTTTGTAATTGGAAACGACTGTACACAATAGCATACATTTTCCGGATTGCACAACAACAGAACCATGTGCCTGCTTTGCCAATTTTCCAGTTTCGATAGAAATTTCCCTACCGTCACCGAGGTCTATGACCTCTTTAAATACTTTTGGAATCATAAAATTGATTTAAACCCGATACCTATCGGGACTTGTTAAACAATGGTCACCCCACCATACTTTTTTGGTCGGAGTTGTTGTTGTGTTGTTGGACCAATGAAAAACTATGTGTAGCTTTTTTACGCTGAAACCAGTTCAGTGTCAATTCGTCTTTTTTGGCTTCTTAGACTTGAAGGTTTTAAAAAAAGGGATGGCTAGCCATCCCTTTTTATCTATTTTCTAATACCAAGCTCTTTTATCAGCTCTCTGTACTTGACAATATCTTTTTTCTTTAGATAGTCTAAAAGACTTCTTCTTTTACCTACCAATTTCACCAATGACCTTTCTGTATTGTAATCTTTGTGATTATTCTTCAGGTGTCCGGTCAAATGGTTAATTCTGTGTGTGAACAACGCAACTTGCCCTTCTGTAGAACCAGTGTTCTCTGCTTTTCCGCCGTGTTTCTTAAAGATATCGGCTTTTACTTCTTTGGTTAAATACATTCCAATATTATGTTAAATGATTTTTATGTATCCGATTGATTTTCAATCAGGGCGCAAAGATAGACATTTTTAGTATTTCGAACTGTCTTTTTGCTAAAATACTGATGGGAACCGATTTATTTTCGAATTACATTGTTCTGGATTAAATCGATATAAAGATTAATTTTCTTTTTTAAATCCTTTCTATGCGAAATGAAGTCCAAAAATCCATGTTCCAATAAGAATTCCGCCGTCTGGAAATCATCAGGGAGCTCTTTTCCGGTGGCTTCTTTTACCACCCTTGGTCCAGCAAAACCAATTAAGGCACCTGGTTCCGAGATATTAATGTCCCCCAACATAGCGTAGGAGGCGGTAGTGCCGCCCGTAGTTGGGTCGGTACATAAAGAAATATAGGGTAAACCAGCCTCCGATAATTGTGCTAATTTAGCCGATGTTTTGGCCAACTGCATGAGCGAAAGCGCGGCTTCCATCATCCTAGCACCTCCGGATTTTGAAATCATTACAAAGGGTACTTTCTTCTTAATGGCATGATTTATGCCACGTGCAATTTTTTCTCCTACAACACTTCCCATAGATCCACCTATAAACGTGAAATCCATACAACAGATAACAATGTCCTTGCCTAAAGATTTTCCATAACCAGTTCTAACAGCGTCTTTCAGGCCTGTTTTTTTCTGAGCTGCTTTTAAACGATCACTATACTTTTTAGTGTCCTCGAACTTTAAAGGGTCTTTCGAGGTAAGTTTAGCGTCTAACTCAGTAAACTTGTTATCATCAAAAAGAATTTCAAAGTATTCCTTACTGCCGATTCTGACATGGTAATCGTCTTCCGGACTTACATAAAAGTTCTTTGCTAGATCGTCCGACTCTACAATTTTTCCCGTAGGGGATTTATACCAAAGTCCTTTTGGCGTGTCCTTTTTTTCCTCGGTAGAAGTTTGAATTCCTTTTTCCTTTCTTTTAAACCAAGCCGTCATGTTTTCCATTTTAAAAGTTAGTGTCCTTAGGGAATTATAACGTATTTACATTGTTCAAATCCTCGAATGCTTTCTTAAGTCTTTCAACGAAAGCAGTTTCGCCGGAGCGTAACCAAACACGAGGATCATAGAATTTCTTATTAGGTTCATCGGAACCTTTGGGGTTACCAATTTGGGTCTGGAGATATTCCTTGTTGTCCTGAACATAGTCCCTTACTCCGGATAGAAAAGCGTATTGTAGATCGGTATCTATATTCATTTTAATTACGCCGTAGCTGATCCCTTCTCTAATCTCCTCAACAGAAGATCCAGATCCACCATGAAAAACAAAATCAATATGATTATGCTCAACTCCAAATTTCTTAGAAATGTATTCCTGAGAATTCTTTAATATTTTTGGCGTCAATTTTACGTTACCTGGCTTGTAAACTCCATGGACATTTCCGAAGGCGGCCGCGATGGTAAACCTAGGGCTAACTTTTGATAATTCTTCGTAAGCATAGGCAACCTCTTCGGGTTGTGTATATAATTTGGAGTCGTCCACATCTGAATTATCTACCCCATCTTCTTCACCTCCTGTAATACCCAATTCTATTTCCAAAGTCATGTTCATTTTGCTCATGCGCTCCAGATATCCTTTACAGATTTCTATATTCTCCTCTAAGGGTTCCTCAGAAAGGTCGATCATATGTGAACTGAACAATGATTTTCCGGTCTCGGCAAAATGTTTTTCGCTGGCATCCAGTAGACCATCTATCCAAGGTAATAGTTTCTTGGCACAGTGATCGGTATGCAGAATTACAGTAGCACCATAGGCTTCCGCTAACTGGTGAACATGTTTTGCTCCGGCGATGGCACCATGTATGGCGGCATTCTGTCCTTCATTGGAAAGTCCTTTACCTGCGTTGAACTGTGCTCCACCGTTAGAAAATTGAATTATTACGGGAGCTTTGAGGGTAGCTGCAGTTTCCAGTACGCCGTTAATGGTATTAGATCCAATTACGTTGACTGCGGGCAGGGCAAACCCTTTTTCTTTTGCATAGTTAAAGATTGCCTGTACTTCGTCACCTGTGGCTACGCCTGGTTTTATATTGTGGGCCATACTGTTTCTGGTCTATTTTGTTAATCAAAAAATGTGCAACAAAAGTAATAAAACAATTAGATCTAAAAAGGATAGTTGATACCTATTTGCAATACGGAATTGGCAAAATTATAATCCCTGAACCATCTTTTAGAAGGTACTTCCGCCGGGTTATAAGTTTTGAAACCTAAATCCAACCGGAATAGGAAATAGGTAAAATCGTAACGTAATCCAAATCCAGAACCGAGCGCAATGTCCTTTAGAGATGAGATTCCGTTAAAGGTGGCATCTGGATTTTCAACGTCGTCAAAAACATTCCAAATGTTACCGGCGTCAGCAAAAATAGCTCCGTTGATATCACCAACTACAGGAAAGCGATATTCCAAATTGAAAGCTAATTTTAGGTTAGCCTCATTAAAATCATTGACTGCCGAAGTACTTCCTGGGCCAAGGGAATAGGGAAACCAAGCCCTATTGTCGTTGGATCCCCCGGCAAAATAACTTCGTACGAAGGGAATGTTATCCGAATTGCCATACGGGATAGCAATACCAAAAAAAGACCTCGCCGCCAGCACATTGGAGCGAGATAAATCCCAGTACTTTACAAAATCAAATTCGGTTTTAATGTATTGAGAAAAGGGCACTCCAAAAACGAGGAGGTCCCCATCCTCATCTTCGTTAAAAGGAATGATATTCGATAGTCCCGAAAGTAGGTTTCCTGCGCTTTCTACTTTAAAACGGAATTGGTAAAAACTATTATCGGCAATTCCATTTCTATTATTCTTGTTCAACGTATAGTTACTAGCGAAAATAAGGTTGTTTTCAGTTAGCCTTACCCGACGCTCCTCAATCCTTGAAACTTCCGTAAAATCTGTAGATGAAGTAGCCAGGCTCCTATCCTGAACAGCATTTATGAAACCTCTGGTACCTTCTGGTATGATAAGGACAGGATTGGTCTCACCTTCCGGGGTAACAAAAAAATCAGATACTAGAGGATTATCCTGATACGTATCCGCTATTCCATCCAGCTGCTCATAGGTATTCCTGTATACATTGAAAAACCGATTGCTGTTCACATTTCTGACGAATTGGACATTTAATAGTTCAATGGTATTTCTTATAAATTCATTTGGGGTCCAATTGTAACCAAGAACCGTATTGAATGTCTGCTTGTCCAGACCAATATTGTTCTGAAAACTAGTACCGATAGCTATGCGTGTTTTCGGCAAGGTATAATTTGGAATAATTTTGGAAGTGTTCAGAAAGGGAAACCATATTCTGGGAAAGTCCAGCGTTATTTCCCCACCAAGTTCTGTAAAGTAATCCTCTTGAAAAGAGGAACTGCTCAACAATCCGAACGCGCCATCTGCGGATAAACTTAGATTTTCAGCGCCTTTGAAAATATTTCGAATTAATAAGGAGGCTCCAATTCCAACTCCTAACCTTCTTAAGTTGGATCTACTTATCTCAAAATCTGTCCCTAAGGAGTATTTCGGCTTTGGAGCTAGGTAAATATTGGTATTGGTTCGAGTTCCGGTACTATCGGAATCAAAAATGATATTTGGATATTTAAAAACATTTAGACTGTTCAATTGTCTGGAAGTTCTAATTTTATCTATATCCCTGTAAATACTGTCTTTTTTGAAAAAGATGGCGTTGGCCAAGGTTTTCGGCTTGATTTGAAATTTATCCGAATAGTAGATGGTATAATCCCCGTAGTCAACGGTTCTAATTGAATCGGTAGTGTTGGTAGAGAGATAATCTGTATAAACATTAATTGTGTTGATACGTTCCACTTTATATTCTGATGTGGTGACTTGATTTTCTCCTCGTTTTCTTAAATCCCCAATGTTAAGGGTAATATTCATTTTCTGATCATCGGACAATCGGGTGGTGTCCCTAATGATATCAAATGTGATGGAACTCTCTTGAAAATTGCGAATTCCATTATTTCTAAAAATTTCCGTTAGTCGTTCCCTTTCATTGTTAAAATCATCTAGATTAAATTGTTTTCCTTCTTTAATAAAGGAATTGTTCGAATTGATGAAATATAGAGAGTCGATAGCTTTGGAAGAAATTTCATTACTTATGGAATCTAAAATGAAAGGCTTATCCAGGGAAATCTGATAGCTTACTTTAGCCCTTTGTTTTCGACCCATTGAATCGATGTTGTACGTTGTGCTGTTGTTAAAGTATCCTTTGCTGTCATAATAGGCGCTTAAACGCTCTAAACTTCTTCTAGTTCTGGAGGTATCCAAGACGACCGGGGCTTCCCCAATGTCCTTAAGCCAAACACTCAGCCCCTTTACCAAGAAGGATTCGCCCAGGCGTTCTACTTGTTTTGGAGAAAGAAATTTGTCCAGTCTTTCTTTCCTATTTTCTTTGCGATACAACCAATCCTGATACAGGGAATCTGGATTTTCCTTCGCAAGATTATAAAGATTTAAACGAAGGGGATAGCCTAAAATAGCCGTATTGGGTTTTTGATAAATAAGACTTTCTAACTCCTCATTATTAATTTTTATTGAATCTACAAGAATTTCGTTCTTAACGACCAAAAGCTCGTCGTCAGCCACTTTTTTTAGGGAGTTACAGGAAAAGGTAATTATTGCCAGTAGCGATAATAAGCTTAATTTAGCTATGTTGTTTTTTTGGCACACTACCGTCCTCATAGAAATCAAAAATACATTATTTGAATGGTTGTTAAAAGTGAATTGAAACTAATAAAAAGCTTACATCAAAAAAAGTACCGAACTCAACATGGACTTTTTATTGTGGAGGGAATTAAAGCTGTAGAGGAGGTTTTGAATTCCGATTTTAAGGTTCATAAAATATTTGCTTCTACACCAATAGCATCGAATGTTTTGACTGATATGGTGACATTGATTTCGGCCAGGGAACTAGCGCAAATGAGCAGTCTAACCAACCCAAATGGCGTTCTTGGAGTTTTTCATATACCAGAGCCAAAAAAGGTAGTTTCGAGTGATTGGATTTTGGTTCTGGACGATGTTCAAGATCCGGGAAATATGGGTACGATTATCCGACTTTGTGACTGGTTCGGAATTCAACATCTGGTCTGCTCAGAACATACCGTAGATTGCTATAATCCCAAAGTACTTCAGGCCACAATGGGTTCCATAACAAGGGTCAACATAGTTTATCTGGATTTAGCGGAGTTCCTTCAATCGGTTCAACTTCCAATATATGGTTCGTTTATGAGTGGTACATCCATTTCGCAAACCAAACTTCCCGAAAAGGGCGTATTGATAATGGGAAATGAGGGAAAAGGCATTTCAGGGCGGATTAAAGAGTTTTGTGAGCATACCATTGCAATTCCGCAGTATGGTTCAAAAACTGCTGAAAGTCTTAATGTCGCTACTGCTACATCAATTCTATTGAACGAAATTAGAAGAGAGTAAGCCTAACAACATTTGTAATGGGCAGGGACCGCTGAACTACTCAAAAGTAAAGTTGATGAATATGCCTCGGGTTCTCATTGCAGCCACGTTGCTGGTCCAAGGACTATTTGGGTCGTTGTCCCGAATTAGTTCATCGTTGATAGCGAACACACCGCGTATAGATGGACTAAACTTAAAGTATTCCAGATAAAAATCGATGCCGAAGCCAAGTTCGTAATTGTAGACCCATTTGGTCATACGAAAAGTTCCTGCGCTGTTATCGTCTAGACTATCTTCGTTACTGCCCAGGTTCAATGTCATGGAACCGCCACCTATAACAAATGGCTTCCAATTTCCTAACCGTCTGGTGCTGGCTTTCAATAACAGTGGAAAATTAATGTAAGTAGACTTTACCTCTCTGATCGCCTCTCTCTCCTCATCAAATCCCGGAAATCCAAGTTCTCTAGAGGTGTAATGCAGACCAGGCTCTAGACGCAGGTCTAGAAACTCATTTAAGCGCAACTCCCCAATAAGACCCACATTGAACCCTAAACTTTTGCTCACCAAGATATCTTGGGCATTATCAATGTAATCAAACTTAAAATCATATTGATTAAAACCTAAGAAATACCCCCAGTTCAATAATTTCTTATCCTCATTTTCTTTGTTAAGAATAGGGCGCTCGTTAAATTGGGCGCTAAGTGAAGGGGTCAAAAATAAAAGCCCCATTCCCATCAAAAACCATTTCTTCATCTAGATGCAATTACGTCAATCAATTATTCATCGGCAAGGGCATGAACCCTATTGAGTTTCAACCTCTTTTTTTGGCGATGTAAATTGATGCAACCCCAAATGTTTGGGGTCTGTTAGTTACATCTATAAACCCAATTTTGCGTAAAATATTGTTGAAGTTTTCGCCATGGGGGAAAACAGAGGCAGATTTAGATAAATAGCCATAGGCAGAATCATCCTTGGAAAATATTTTACCTATAAGTGGTAGTACATTTTTCGTATAAAATTGATATCCTTGCTTAAAAGGAGTTTTAACCGGAACGGCTGTTTCTAGAACGACCAGCGTTCCATTGGGTCTGAGCACCCTTAAAATTTCTGACAGACCAGTTTCCAGTGTTTCAAAGTTCCGTACTCCAAAAGATACGGTAACCGCATCGAAAGAATTGTCTTGAAATGAGAGATTCTCACTGTCTCCCACGACCATTTCTATAATACTGTCCAGATTTTTATCTTGTACTTTCTCTTTTCCAACGGCTAGCATACCAGGAGAAATATCCAGTCCAACAATTTTTTCCGCACCGGTCTTGGTTAGTGCAATGGCCAAATCTCCGGTACCAGTAGCTATATCCAAAATTTTTCTAGGTTTTTCCTTCTGCAATAGTGCTACAACTCTTTTGCGCCATTTTATATCGATACCAAAAGAAATGACCCTATTTAAGCCATCGTAATCCTTAGAAATCGTATCGAACATTTGAGTGACCTGTTCCTTTTTGCCCAGTTCGGAATTCTTATAGGGCTTAACTTTCTCTGCCATGAACAAATTTTTGGCAAAGATACAATATAGCCCATGCTTAACTCGAGCTTTGATTTTAAATTACAATTGGGTAGAAGGTTAAAAGATTGAAAATAAATGAAAAGCTAATTAAATTATGTAATTTTGCCGCGTAAAATTTGTGAATTTTTGAGATTCTTTTTCTGAAATTTCACAACGAAAGAACAAAAAAAATAGCTTTCGTATCTCAAAAATATACAACGTAATACATTAGATGAAGATTATAATTGCCGGGGCTGGTGAGGTAGGGTTTCATTTGGCTAAATTACTATCCTACGAATCTCAGGATATAACCCTTATAGATACACATAAAGAGAGTCTCGCTTATGCGGATAATCATTTAGATATCCGGGTACTGCGTGGCGATGCCACTTCCATTTCCGTACTTAGGGATGCACAGGTTGGGCAATCCAATTTGGTTATTGGCGTGACTTCATCTGAGACTACGAATATTACCTTATGCATTTTGGCCAAACAATTGGGCTGCGAGCGCACCATCGCAAGAATATCTAACACGGAGTTTGTAGAGCACAAGGATATTCTAAAATTTTCCAGTTTGGGTATTGATGAATTAATTTCGCCTGAGGAACTTGCTGCGACGGAAATACAATTGTTATTGAATAAGTCTGCCTTTAACGATACATACGAATTTGAGGAAGGTAAGTTAATAATGGTCGGAGTTTCATTACCTAAATCTGCACCCTTTGTGGGGAAAATGGTAAAGGAGGCTGCTAATATCTTTCCGGAATTACACTTCATGCCCATAGCATTACAGCGAATGGGTACTCAGTTTACGGTAATACCGAGGGGGGATACTATTTTTAAGGAGGGCGATCAAGTCTACTTTATTACGGTCAAGGAGGGTGTTGACGAGCTATACAAGTTAACGGGAAAGAAAAAAGAGGATATTAAGAATGTCATGATCCTGGGGGTAGCAAAGTGGGGTTCAAAACAGCGAGGGATTTATGTGCTAATAAATTTAATGTGAAGCTTATTGAAAAAAATAAGGAGAAAGCGTTTGATTTAGCTGATGACCTGCCCAACGCTTTGGTCATCAATGGTGATGGTAGGAATGTAGAACTTTTAGATGAAGAAAGTCTAGAATCTATGGATGCGTTTATCGCGGTTACCGGTAACTCTGAAACGAACATCATGTCCTGTTTGGTAGCTAAATCCAAACACATCAAAAAAACAATTGCGTTGGTGGAGAATATGGATTATTTCCAATTGTCACAATCAATTGGAATCGATACTTTGATTAACAAAAAATTATTGGCTGCGAACAATATATTCAGGCATATTAGAAGAGGAGAAGTCGTTGCGCTGATGCGATTGAATAATTTAAACGCCGAAATTTTGGAATTTATCGTAAAAAAGGACTCCAAAGTTACAGGCTCCACTATAAGGGAATTGAACTTTCCAAAATCGGCTACTATTGGTGGTGTGGTTAGGGACGGTGAAGGAATTATTGCCCTTGGTGGATTCGAAATAAAACCTGGAGACAGGGTAGTAGTCTGTTGCTTGCCTACCGAAATTCCAAAAATAGAACGAATGTTCCTTTAATATGCGCCTTAACTCAAGGATTATATTTCATTTGATGGGCCTACTGCTTCTGTGTAACGGAGGATTTATGCTTTTGGCCGCAGTAGTTAGTGGTATTTATGAGGACGGTGCTACATTGAGCATAACGCTCGCAGCTGTAAGTACCATGTTCGTGGGAACTTTCGCCATGTACTACACGAGAGGTCACCGAAAGGAGGTCAAGCAAAAAGAGGGCTATATCATTGTGACATTTGGGTGGATAGTTATGTCTATTTCTGGAATGCTACCTTATTTGTTTTCCGGTGCCATTCCTGACATCACTAATGCTTTTTTTGAAACTATTTCAGGATATACGACCACAGGAGCTTCAGTGGTAAATGATATAGAGGCCCTCCCTGAGGGTATTCTTTTATGGCGTAGTCTTACCCATTGGATAGGGGGCATGGGAATAATAGTTTTGGCTATTGCCATTTTGCCACTTTTGGGGATTGGTGGCATGCAACTATTCGCCGCAGAAGCACCAGGGCCTAGTTCGGATAAACTACACCCAAGAATTACGGATACTGCAAAACGGTTATGGCTAATTTATTTTGGATATACCGTAGCGGAAACTTTACTATTGAAGTTAGCGGGAATGTCGTTTTTTGATGCTGCGAACCATGCGTTGTCAACGCTATCTACTGGTGGATTTTCAACGAAAAATGCTAGCTTGGCTTATTGGAACGATCGGCCATTGATTCAATATATTGTTATATTCTTCATGTTCTTAGCGGGAACCAATTTTGTGATGAGCTACTTTGCTTTCAAAGGAAAGGTGCAAAAGGTATTAAAGGACGAGGAGTTTAAGTTTTACGCTTTGTTCGTTGTGTCTGCCACTATTTTGGTGGCGTTGGTTATTTATTTTCAAGCTCATATCACTGAACTTACTCCAGGCTATCCTATGGTGCTTGGGAAGTTGGAAAGTTCTTTTAGACACGGACTTTTTCAGGTTGTGGCCATAGTGACCACAACAGGATTTGTAAGTGCTGATTTCACCGCATGGACACCTTTCTTGACCATATTTTTCTTTGGACTATTCTTTTTAGGGGGTTCCGCCGGCTCTACATCTGGCGGTATAAAAGTGATGCGGCATTTATTGATTATAAAAAATGGGGTGTTAGAATTTAAACGGACATTACACACCAATGCTATCATTCCCGTACGCTATAATAACAAAACAATTAAGGTGGAAATTGTTTATAATATTATTGGATTTTTTGTTTTATACATGTTGTTGTTCGTTATTGGTGCGCTTGTTCTTGGATTTTTAGGATTAGATTTTGAATCTGCTATTGGGGGCGCTGCTTCCTCATTGGGTAATGTAGGCCCTGCATTAGGTAGTCTTAATCCGGTAAGCAACTTTAACGGACTTCCTGCACTGGCGAAATGGTGGTGCGGTTTTCTAATGTTAGCCGGGAGGTTGGAACTCTTTACGGTGCTTATCTTGCTCACTCCCTATTTCTGGAAAAGGACATAAAAAAAACCCAAAATTCTAACAAGTCTTAGGGTTTCTTAAACGTTATAAGAATTAGGGGTCTATGAAACCACTTCCTTAATCCTTGCAATGGCCTCTCTAATCTCCTTTTCAGAAGCTGCGTAGGAAATACGAATGCAATTTCCATTACCAAAAGCATCGCCGGTTACTGTAGCGACGTTGGCATGTTCCAATAGATACATCGAAAAATCGGAAGCGTTGTTAATTTTGGATCCGTTCAAGGTTTTACCGAAATATGCCGTTACATCCGGATAAACATAAAAAGCGCCTTCAGGTTCGTTGCACTTGAATCCGTCGATATCCTTTAAAAGGTCCAAAATCAATTTTCTTCGCTCTTTAAACTCATCCACCATATATTTAATACGATCTGGGGATTCCTCTAAAGCAGTAATTACGGCACGTTGCGCGATGCAATTGGCTCCACTGGTGACCTGACCTTGTAATTTGTTACAGGCACGGGCAATGTAGGCGGGTGCACCGATGTAACCAATACGCCACCCTGTCATCGCAAAAGCCTTTGCCACACCATTAACCGTAACGGTGCGGTCGTACATATCTTCAAACTCGGCCATGGAGGCGTGAGCCGTCACTCCATAATTTATATGTTCATATATCTCATCACTAACCACGATAATTTGAGGGTGCTTTTGTAGAACATCTGCTAAAGAACGAAGTTCTTCCTTGCTATATATAGAACCGCTAGGGTTACAGGGAGAGCTATACCATAGCATCCTGGTTTTTGGAGTAATGGCGGCCTCTAATTGCTCAGCAGTCATTTTGAAGTCATTTTCTAAAGTAGTGGGAACTTCTACGGGTACACCATCGGCAAGTTTTACTATATCCGAATAGCTAACCCAATAGGGGCAGGGAAGTATGACTTCATCCCCTTTGTTTAAAATTACTTGCGCAACATTATAAAGAGACTGTTTGGCACCCGTAGAAACCACTATTTGAGGAGCCTGATAAGATAAAACGTTATCACGTTTGAACTTAGCGATAATAGCATTTTTCAATTCTACATATCCATCCACCGGGGTATACGAATTATACCCATCGTTTACCGCTTGTATCGCGGCTGCCTTAATGTAATCCGGAATATCAAAATCAGGTTCACCAAGACTTAATCCTATGATATCTTTTCCTGAAGCTCTTAATTCTCTGGCCTTAGCGGCCATTTCTAATGTAGCGGATGGAGTTACGCTATTAATCCTATCCGAAAGTTGATTGCTCATAAGTGGTATAAAATTACTAGTACTGTAAGGAAGGTTCTTTGCCTAGTTCCTTGAGATGTTTGAAATGCGAAATTATAGCTTTTCTAGTAGTTTTATATTCATTGTATGGCAAATTAAATTCCGATGCCGTTTGTTTAACAATTTCGGAAATTTTTGTATAATGTACATGGCTAATATTCGGAAAAATATGATGTTCTACTTGGTGATTCAGTCCGCCTGTAAACCAGTTTACGATCCGATTCTTCGTACCAAAATTTACAGTTGTGAAGAGTTGATGTATGGCCCAAGTATTTTTCATGGTTCCAGTATTGTCCGGTAAAGGTGTATCCGCTTCATTAACGATATGGGCCAATTGGAATACTACGCTCAAGATTACCCCTGCTACATAATGCATCACAAAAAAGCCTATCAATATTTTCCACCAGGCGATATCCAATACGAGCATAGGCAGTACAATCCATATAGCAACGTAAAGGGTCTTGGTAATTAACAAGGTACTCCAGTTTACGGCAGCACTAGGCAATTTGCCATACGAAAGTTTGCGCTTCATATACCGGTACATTTGCTGAAAGTCTGTGGTAATAGCCCAGTTAAAGGTCAGTAGCCCGTAGAGAAATACAGAATAAAAGTGTTGAAACTTATGGTGCTTTTTCCACTCTGCATGTTTCGAAAAGCGCAGAATTCGGCCAGCTTCCATATCTTCATCATGCTCATGGATATTGGTGTATGTATGGTGTAATACATTGTGCTGTACCTGCCAGTTGTATACGTTACCTGCAAGAATATAAATGCTGCTTCCCATGAGTTTGTTTACCCATTTCTTATTCGAATAAGAGCCATGGTTACCGTCATGCATTACGTTCATGCCCACGCCGGCCATACCCACACCCATAACTATGGTTAGTAAAAGGTTGGCCCAGTTAGGAAGGCCTAATGTTAAAATCAAGAAATAGGGAGCCAAGAACAGGGTAAACATGACAATGGTCTTTACGTGTAGTCTCCAGTTTCCTGTTTTCTTAAGTTTATTTTTTTTAAAGTAGTCGTTTACTCTACCGTTTAAGGTTCTAAAAAATTTGGCAGAATCCTTTCTAGAGAATCGAATGGTATTTTGTTCCATAATCAAACAATCTTTTCTTTTATATATAACGCTAAAGATTCTTCAATAGTCTCAAAACTTCGATAAAAAGGAATCTTTATAAAGGTGAATATACTAATTTTATCGCTTTACAAAGATAAGCATGACAGTTGAAACGATATTCCAATATTTTCCCAATTTATCCGAAGCGCAGCAGACCCAGTTCCAACAGTTGGAAACTTTATATAAGGATTGGAATCAAAAAATCAATGTAGTCTCTAGAAAGGATATAGAGGAACTCTATTTACGTCATGTTTTACACTCCTTAGGGATTGCTAAAATACAAGAATTTAAGGACGGTTCTGAGGTTTTAGATGTGGGAACGGGTGGCGGTTTCCCAGGGGTGCCTTTAGCAATCTTATTTCCAGAGGTTCATTTTACATTAGTGGATTCCATTGGTAAAAAGATAAAAGTCGTGGATGAGGTGGTGGCTGGTCTTGGTTTGGAAAATATCAAAACAATAAACGCTAGGGTAGAGGAAGTACCGGGGCAGTTCGACTTTATCGTGAGTAGAGCTGTTGCGGCCATGCCTACATTCGTGCATTGGGTAAAAGGTAAAATAAAAAAAGAATCAGCTCATGAGAGGAGAAACGGAATTCTATATCTAAAGGGAGGTGATTTAACAGAAGAACTTCAGAATTACAAGACTGTTGAAATTTTTGATCTGACGGACTATTTTACAGAGGATTTCTTCGAGACAAAGAGAGTGGTCTATTTGCCTCTAAAATTCAGAGGTTAACTACAGGCTTAACAAGGTGTAATAACATTCACGGTATCTTCTGGCGTACATTTTGATATAAGCCCATAGGTGTATTTTAGCCCCCTATTATCGTCCATTCGGGGAGGAGTTTGTGTAGTCTTCATAATCAATACTTTAGATAACATGAATATCTATAATTAATATTCAATTTACAATTAATTAACGTTAAATTTACATTTAAATTGTGTGTATTCACATATTTATGACTGTTTTCGATTCTTACAATGCTGAGATGTTGGTAGGAATAATCATTTTGACACCCTAAAATGAAGTCCTGAAAAATTCTGTTTCCATTCATGATAGCCTTGGCAACAGATTTGGATTTCTCTCAAAAATGCAAGGACATCCTGGGCATTTATAACCCCGAGTATTTGGAAATTGATTGTATCTTATTACTCAAGGATGACGGTTGTTTTAAAATACATTTTATTAGTAACTCTGATGTCAGTAGAACTGCTCGCAGTTTCGGAAGAGATGATATAATTTCTTTATTTTACTTGACACTCAACCGATTCAGTTCTTTCCTAAGACTGTAACCAGATAAAATTTGCGCCAAGTTTATGCACAAAAAAAAGCCTTTGATCCAAAAATGGTCTAAGGCTTTATCTCAGATTTAATACTGGTATTATTTACTCCAAGGCGGCACAACTCCGTTTGTTCTCGCATAAGCGATAAGTTGTCCCTTGTGTTCTCCGTTATGCTCCATAATAGCCAGAAGGCCTCCCATTTTGTTCATTTTCGCAAAACCGAAATCCACTTCCTCATTCAAGTCATCGCTTTCTACTTCCATTATTTTCTCCAATACAAATTCGTTGGATTTTTTTAAGGTAGCAATGATATTATCCTTACCAGTAATTTTGCCAAGACTCATCATATCTACATCTTCCGGTGGCGGAAATCCCAGTTTGGAAGCTAAGAAGTAATTACCTCCGGCAATGTGTAAAAGGGCCTCTCCTACGGAGTTAACGCCCTCAGAAGGTCTCCAATCGTACTGGTCTTCAGAGAAGGCTTCGGCCAGTTGTACCACTTGTGCTTGATTTCCCGTTAAAACTCCCTGTATCGTAGCTTGGGCTAGTTTGTCCTGTGCATAGGTCATAGTCACGACCATCAGCATACATGCAAAAATTAATTTTTTCATTTTATTGGATTATAGTTGTTCAAGTCTAAAGGATTATTCCTCAGACCTTTAAATGTAATAAAAAACTTTTCCTAGATGCTGATTTTGGTATTTGTTTAACATTGAATCACCCTAAAAACGGATATCTGTAGTCTTCTGGAGTAATAAAAGTTTCTTTGATTAAACGTGGCGATACCCATCTTAAAAGGTTTTGAGCCGAGCCCGCTTTGTCGTTAGTTCCAGAAGCTCTGGCACCGCCAAAAGGTTGCTGACCTACTACGGCACCGGTAGGTTTGTCGTTAATGTAAAAATTACCTGCGCAGTTTTGTAATGCTTTGGTCGCCTCTTCAATAGCATACCTGTCCGCCGAGAGCACTGCTCCCGTAAGTGCATACTCGGAAGTAGAATCAACCAATTCCAGCGTTTTGCTCCAATCCTTATCTTCATACACATATATGGTAACCACTGGACCAAATAGCTCGGTCTCCATGGTCGTGTATTTTGGGTCTGTGGTTAGGATAACAGTGGGTTCAATAAAGTAACCTTCAGATTTATCATAAGTTCCTCCGGCTATAATTTCAGCGCTCTCATCCTTCTTAGCTTGGCTTATGTATTTCACCAACTTATCAAAAGAATTTTCGTGAATTACTGCCGTAATAAAATTGGACATATCTTCTGGAGAACCTGGTTTGTTGAATGAATCGATGTCCTTTTTCACCAAATCCAAAATTTCCTCGGAAGTGGATTTTGGCAAATAGACTCGTGAGGCTGCACTACATTTTTGACCTTGGAATTCAAATGCTCCACGAACAATAGCGGTTGCCACTTGGGCAGCTTTGGCCGAGGGATGTGCGACTATAAAGTCCTTGCCTCCTGTTTCTCCAACAATTCTTGGGTATGTTTTAAAGGTGTGAATATTGTTTCCGATTTGTTTCCAAAGTTCCTTGAAAACATGCGTGGAACCTGTAAAGTGTATTCCGGCAAAATCTGGGCTGGCTAGGACGGTCTCCGTTATCATGACCGGGTCTCCGTAAACAACATTTATGACACCATCTGGAAGTCCGGCTTCCTTAAAAACATCCACGATAACCTTGGCCGAAAAAATTTGGCTATCACTTGGTTTCCAAAGCACTACATTTCCCATCATTGCTGCACTAGCGGGTAGATTCCCTGCAATTGCCGTAAAATTGAAAGGTGTTACCGCATAAACGAAGCCCTCTAAAGGGCGATATTCCACCCTGTTCCAAATACCTTCAGCGGAGTCTGGTTGCTCCTCATAGATTTGAGACATATACTCTACGTTAAACCGCAAGAAATCTATGAATTCACAGGCGGCATCTATTTCTGCCTGATGAATGGTCTTGGATTGTGCAATCATTGTGGCCGCATTGATTTTATCACGATAGGGCCCTGCGATTAGTTCGGCGGCCTTCAAGAATATTGCAGCGCGCTGCTCCCAAACTAAATTTGCCCATGCTTCGCGGGAATCCAAACAATTTTGAATAGCCTCCTCTACGTGTTTCTTTTCGGCCAAATGGTATTCGCCTACCACATGTTGATGATCGTGGGGAGGAGACATGGGTTTAGTTTTCCCGGTTCTCACCTCTTTCGATCCAATGTACATTGGGACATCTACTTTATCTTTATAATAGGCTTTATATTGTTTTAAGACAGATTCGCGCTCAGGTGTACCCGGAGCGTAGCTTTTAATTGGTTCGTTGAATGCAGTTGGCACTTGAAAAACACCTTTACCCATGGTCAAAAATTTTAAATTAAAAAGTAGCCCAAAGGTACTAAAAGGGATAGCGACTAAAAACCAAAAAATGGATTAAAAGAAATTAGTTCAGGGCAAAGGGAGCGCTGAACTTGAATGTAGGTATATGTACCCTGAATTTTTCAGTGGAACTAAAATTAACCATATTATAATGGCCTTTCATTGCCCCAATTGGAGAAGTTAATAAACAACCTGAGTTGTAGGTATGCGACTCTCCCGGTTTAATTACGGGCTTTTTTCCGATAACGCCTTCCCCGTCCAAGGTATCCATATCATTTAAAGAATCGTAAATTTTCCAATGGCGAGAGGTAAGCTGAACGGCATCCTTGCTTTGGTTTTCAATTGTAATCGTATAGCCAAAAGCATAGTGCATCTTATAATTTTTGAAGAAGGTTCCTTCAAAATTAGTCTGAACTGAAATCTTTATGCCTTTTGTTACCTGTGTTATCATAAATGAAACTAGTAAGTGAATAAGCTACCTGCCAATAATACTACTACGCCGATGGCTGCTAAAATAACGAAAATAGTGTTCAGAAAAACGTATTTAACAATAGTTTTAAATCTTCCCTGTTTATAAAAATTCCGCATGGCCTTATATAGGTATATGCTAAAAATCAAAAGAAAGATTCCACTACTCGCCGTACCAAAGACCGAGTCTATCAAAGAGCTTATAATGAGCAAGATAAACAACAGTGATTGATTGTGGAAACTAAAGATTAAATGATCGGTATAAGTATGTTTTTTCCTGATATATGCCAACCAAACAAAGATTGTGAAGACCGGTAAAAAGAAAAATGTTGTAAACGGTAGCTTTGAGATAAGTGAGTTGAGGTAAGCCCCGGGCTCTCTCTTTGCCTTGACCAAACTCTGGGCAGCATTAAACGCAAGTTGGTTGCCTGTGCTGTTTTCTATTCCATACTTGGTTATGGCCTCATCAAGGCTATATATTGAGTCTTTTTCAATTAAGGTTACAAAAATTTCCTGTTTTCCAAAATGACGGGAGAAAAACGAATCGTCCGAAACGGCATCAAACTGTTTTTTGGGATTTGCTAATATGATAGAATCTTTAATTCTTGTTTGTTTTGAAATTTTTTCGCCCAACTTTAGGGAATCCAACCCTGCCAATAATTCTTTTTTCTCCTTTTCATCCCCAAAGTCAAGTCCGTCAATATCAGTGACATTCAGATTAAAGGGGTTGTCCGTTGCGTTGGTTCCGTATCGGTTTAATTCATCAAAATCTCCTGAAAGACTCATCAGGAGGAAATAAATAATTGCCAAACTTAGAAGAAACCTAAAGGGGTTGGTATAAGAGACCCTTTTGCCGGCGATGTAGTCCTTGGTTATCCTTCCAGGACGCAATAAGAGGGCCGCCAACGTTTTGAGCAGTCTGGAATCATAAGAAATAATATTGGAAAAAAACTCGTCAAAAAAGTCTTTTAAAGTGAGTTTGCGCGTACTATTGGCTTGCGAGCAATTTGGACAATATTTGTGGCTAATGTCCAATGGATGCCCACAGTTAAGACATTCAACCCCCCTGTGCTTTAATTTAAAACGCCCTGCTGTATTAACGCCGGGTTTGGTCTCCATGGTGATCTAAATTTTATGTATTCAGTTAGTTGGTAATATTCCTAGAGTTCGCGGAACCCACACCAATAATACTGTCATACATATCCCCAAAATCTCTATAATACACCAGAATCAGGTAATTATTTTCAGTAAAATGGAAATTTCCACTTACTGCGTTCAGGCGAATTTTCCCATTGTTTCCTCTAATGGCGTATTTATAATTATAGAACCCCTGCTTTAATTTTAAGGTAGCTTCCATCATTCCGTTGTTCTCGTTATACGCCATCTTATTGGTGTCCGTAAATGCATAGTTGTTGTATTTCCCAAAAATATATACGTCGTCCAAGGCAATGGTGCCGGTATATGGCAAGCTAAAGTGAACATAGGTGTATTCCGCCTCTCTGGAGTCGTTGTCACCCTGTAAGGTCCTTACAACAAAATCTCCGTTTATATCGGGAAAATAAGTGTAGGGCTCATCATACCTGTACTCATCTGAAAATAAGTAATGGTTGTATAGCTCGTCTACCTCTATTCTGGAAATTTGCGAGCTGGGTGCCCTTAGGTCACTGGTGTCGAATAGCAAGAATTCATTGCCGCCAAAGAAAGATGTTTCCTTGTCATATCTGTAAATGAGCTCATTGCCCAATGTATATTGGGGAGGAACATTATAAATGGCCGTTGGCCAATAATAATTTTGAATAATGGCAATTTTAACTTCTTTCATAGGATTAACCAACCTGAAATTACCAGAATTGATGCTGAACTGGACTACTTGCTTTTCGTTCAAAAAATTAAAATCCCTTGATCTTTTGACCGTTGCGCCGACCTTTACCAAATCTTTGTAAACCACAAAACGTCTGGAAAACTGTAGTTCATAATTGCTGTTATAGATTTCTAACAGATAATTCCCGCTAACTTTAAGGCTCACGTTTTCGTTTGGAATCGTCAACTGATAGTTTGAGTAGGTCTCTAAGGTAGTATAGCTATTCTCGTAATTTATGATTCGTTGGTTATCTATCCCGTCTAAAAATTGAGATTTTAAAAGGTCCGATGGTGTCCAGTCGTAATCGCAATGTACTATTTTGTAGTAGTAGTCCTGTTCGTTGGCCAAAAGGTCATCAAAATCCAGGTAAATAGGTTCGCCAATTTGGATGATAGGAAACTGGTCATCCGTAGGTCCTTTAAAGATTATTGATTTAATATTCTCTGGGGGATTTACCTCCTCTTGTACCTGTGCGAGTACCATTTGGGCACAAAGTAGGCACAAAATGTGTTTAAGAAATATCCGCATTAATAAGCTAATTTTTAAGTAAAGGTAAACAAAAACGATACTGAACAAATTAACATCGTTGTAAAGCCGAAATTATGGGGTAATTATTATGAAAACTTTCCATTTAGTAGTAAATTCGCACCAAATTTTGTTAATCAAAGGTCTACATGTATATGTCCAAAGACATCCGAATAAAAAAAGGGTTGAACATTAATTTAGTAGGTGCTGCAGAACAAACCACTTCCAAAGCAGTTGCGAGTAATGCTTACGCAATCAATCTTGAAGATTTTCATGGAATAACCCCAAAAATGCTGGTAAAACAAGGGGCCGAGGTTAAAGCCGGTGAGCCGTTGTTCTACAATAAGAATATTGAGGATATGTTGTTTGTTTCCCCTGTGAGCGGAGAGCTCGTGGAGATTGAAAGAGGGGCTAGAAGACGTATTCTAACCATTAGGATTTTAGCGGATAAGACACAAGAAACGATAGCGCACAAAAAGTTGGATGTTGAAAAAGCGTCTAAAGAAGAGATTAAATCATATTTACTGAAAGGCGGATGTTGGCCATTTATTAAACAACGACCTTATGAGGTAATCGCCAATCCAGATACGACGCCTAAAGCAATCTTTATTTCGGGCTATGCCACTTCTCCTTTAGCCGCTGATTTGGATTATGTCTTACAGAATAAAGAAGAGCAGTTACAGGCTGCCATCAATGTACTTTCTAAATTAACTCCAGGAAAGGTGCACGTTTCAGTAGGGAAATCTGCAAACTCGCCTTTGGCATCATTGGAAGGGATAGAATTACACAAGGTATCCGGACCACATCCTGCGGGACTGGTGGGTACACAAATTAATAAAATTGACCCCATCAATAAGGGGGAATTGGTCTGGACGATCAGTCCTCAGGACCTAATTATATTGGGGGAATTTATTTTGACTGGAAAATTCAATGCCGAGCGTCTGGTCGCTTTGGCCGGTTCGTCGGTTAAAACGCCAAAGTACTACACTACAAAAATCGGTGCGGAAATTTCTACTTTTTTATACGCCAGTGGTGTAAACGAGGAAAATTTCAGGGTAATTAACGGTGATGTACTTACTGGTTCAAAAAGTAGCCCAGATGGATTCCTGGGATTTTATAATAATATCGTAACGGTTATTCCCGAGGGAGACGATTATGAGTTTTTTGGCTGGAACAAACCCGTATTCAACAAGGTTTCCACCACAAGGGCTCTTACTTTTTCATGGTTACAGCCCAAAAAGAAATATGATTTGGACACCAATACTAACGGAGAGCACAGGGCATTTGTAGTAACCGGACAATATGAAGAGGTTTTTCCAATGGATATTTACCCAATGCAACTTCTTAAGGCCTGCATGGTAAAGGATTTGGACGAGATGGAACAGCTGGGTCTTTATGAGGTTTCACCAGAAGATTTTTCCCTAACAGAATTTATATGTATTTCTAAACAACCACACCAGAAAATTATTCGTGAAGGATTAGATTTATTGCAAAAAGAAATAGGATAAAAAATGAGCATAAAAAGTAAATTACACGAACTTAAACTGAAGTATCAGGATAAAAAGATGGCGCCTGCCTTCAATGCATTCCATACTTTTTTGTTTACCCCCGATGAGACTACCCACGCAGGTGGTACTCATGTCAAAGCTGCGGATGATTTGAAGAGAACAATGAACACTGTTATAATGGCGTTGATTCCAATCTTGCTGTTTTCAATGTTCAACGCTGGGTATCAATACTATTCTGCACTTAATGGTTTTCCAGAGAACTTCTCGGTTTTGGAGCATTTCATTACTTGGGATAATTTTTGGGTCGGTATTACACAGGTATTGCCATTAGTGGTTGTTTCCTACGGCGTAGGACTATTGGTCGAATTTATATTTGCGGTCATAAAAGGCCATGAGGTAGAAGAAGGATATTTGGTAACGGGTATGTTAGTGCCATTGATTGTTCCCATTGATACACCATTATGGATGTTGGCTGTCGCCGTTGTTTTCGGTGTAGTAATCGTAAAAGAGGTTTTCGGCGGAACAGGAATGAATATTATAAATCCAGCACTTAGTATCAGGGCATTTCTATTCTTTGCATACCCAACATGGATGAGTGGTGATAAGGTATGGGTCTGGACCGCGCGTGAGCGATCTGAACAAATTTTAGCGGGTAATACAGATGTGGAAGCTATCTCGGGTGAAACAATACTTGGTTATTTGGCACAAAACAACGACGCTGCCATGACCGCTAAATATAGTGTTTCAGATATGTTCTTTGGTTTTATTCCAGGTTCGGTCGGAGAGACTTCAGCGTTCTTGTGTCTTCTTGGTGGAGCATTTTTAATTTTCAGTAAAATTGCAAGCTGGCGAATCATGTTGAGTGCCGTTTTAGGAGCTTTATCAATGGGACTTATTTTTAATCAAGTGGTTGATTTTGGTTGGATAGGAGAGACGAGTAAATTTTACGGACTGATGAGCTTCGATTTCTGGAAACACCTGATAGTAGGAGGTCTGGCATTTGGTATCGTCTATATGGCTACTGACCCGGTTACTGGGTCGCAGACCAATCGTGGAAAATGGATTTACGGATTCTTGATTGGATTTATTTCCGTTATGATACGGGTTTTCAACCCAGCATATCCAGAAGGTGTTTTCTTGGCAATATTATTAATGAACGTATTTGCTCCGACCATTGATCATTATGTTATTCGTGGAAATATAAAGCGAAGAATGAAACGGTTAAAGAATGCCACAATATTACCAAAGGACTCCGAGAGCAAAACACAAGAACTACAACCCGAAACAGTTTAGTTATGGCAATAGATACAGATAAAAACATATATACCGTAGTTTTCGCAGCCGTAATGGTTGTAGTAGTAGGTTCAATTCTTGCTTTTTTGGCTTCAGGATTAAGTCCGCAAATCAAGGAAAATGAGCGGTACGAGAAACAACAGAACATTCTTTACGCCATGGGCGTTAATGAGAACGGCGATGATAGCGGAAGTGTTAACTTCGTACCTACGGATAGAGTGGAAAATGAATTCAAAAACTATATAAAAGAGCAATTAGTTATACAGGGAGATAAAATCACCCAAAATGACGAAGCGTTTCTTATCGATTTAAAAAAACAGCTAGCGGCCATTAAGAAGGGCCAAGATTATCAATTGCCTGTTTTCATTGGTGAGAAAGAGGGTAAGAAGTTTTATATTATCCCAATGTATGGAAAAGGCCTTTGGGATGCCATTTGGGGTTTTGTTGCCCTTGATGAAACGTTGACAGTACAAGGCGTTTATTTTGACCATAAAGGAGAAACCCCAGGTTTAGGGGCGAACATTAAAATGCGCTATTTCATGGACGACTTTTCTGGGGAGTCCATTTTGGATGGAACAAGATATGCCGGAATCTCGGTTGCAAAAGGAAACAATGATCCCTTGAACAAGGATAAGGAGGATAATGAAGTTGATGCGCTTGCAGGAGCAACGATAACCGGGAACGGGGTATCAGCTATGATTAAGGAAAGCGTTAATTTGTACAAACCTTTTTTAGAAACTATTAGAGCAAAGTAATATGGCACTACTCTCAAAAAAAGACACCAATCTAATTTTAGATCCACTTGCGGATAACAATCCAATTACAATCCAAGTATTGGGAATCTGCTCAGCATTAGCGATTACAGCGGAGTTAAAGGCTTCTGTAGTAATGGCACTTGCCGTAGTATTTGTACTTGGGCTTGGCAATGTAGTTGTATCATTGATGCGTAATATCATACCCTCAAAAATCAGGATTATCGTTCAATTGATTGTGGTTGCAACCTTGGTAATTATTGTTGATCAGGTTTTAAAAGCCTTTGCTTATGAGCTAAGTAAAACTTTAGCCGTTTTTGTTGGTTTGATTATTACGAATTGTATCATAATGGGGCGTTTTGAAGCTTTTGCGTTGGCCAACGGTCCTTGGAAATCCTTCTTGGATGGTATTGGAAATGCCTTAGGTTATGGGGTCATATTGATCATGGTCGGTTTTTTCAGGGAATTACTAGGATCGGGAACACTTTTTGGAATTCCGGTATTAGGTGACCCAATAGCTAAAACTGGACTATACTCCACAGGTTATGAAAATAATGGATTTATGATTATTCCACCTGCAGCTTTGATTGTGGTGGGTATCATCATATGGGTGCAACGTTCAAGAAATCCTGCTTTAGTCGAAGAAAACTAACAAGACAATAAAAAGAGATTATGTTAGAGCATGTAGAGTTATTTTTTAAATCCATTTTTATTGACAACATGGTATTTGCCGTGTTCTTGGGAATGTGTTCTTATTTGGCAGTTTCTAAGAAGGTAGCGACGGCTGTGGGTCTTGGTGCTGCGGTAATTTTTGTATTGGCAGTTACAGTGCCCTTAAACTGGTTACTGGATAAATATTTATTACAAGATGGTGCGCTGGCTTGGTTGGGTCCAGAATATGCGGAATATAACCTAAGCTTTTTATCCTTTATCCTTTTTATCGCAACAATCGCCACTATGGTGCAACTTGTAGAGATAGTGGTAGAGAAATTCTCACCTTCACTTTATAACTCTTTGGGAATCTTTTTACCATTGATAGCCGTAAACTGTGCCATCTTAGGGGGTTCTTTATTTATGCAGGCTAGAGAGATTGAAACTTTGGGCTTGGCTTTTAATTATGGAGTGAGTTCCGGAATCGGTTGGTTCTTGGCAATTTTAGCCATTGCCGCAATAAGGGAAAAAATCAGATATTCAAATGTACCCGCTCCTCTACGTGGACTAGGAATAACGTTCATTATTACCGGATTAATGGGGATTGGATTTCAAAGTTTTGGTGGAATGTTAACCGGAGGAGACGACCCAGTGGAGACGCCAGAAACAGCGGTAGAAATTAAGGTAGAAGAAAAAATTTCTCCAGTTGATGAAGTAAGTAAAATTGAAGAAGAGATAGACGATAAGGAAATCTCTTATAACGATGTAAACGAATAAGAATGATTTTAGCTGCAAGTACGAGTGGAACGATATTGATAACGGTAGTTGCCTTCTTAATACTTTTAATGGTATTGGTGGCCTTGCTATTGTTTACAAAAGAAAAGTTGTCGCCCTCAGGACCGGTAACTTTAACTATAAATGGCGAGAAAAAAATAGAGGTTTCTTCTGGAGGAACTTTGTTATCTACTCTAGGAAACCAAAAAGTGTTTTTACCATCAGCCTGTGGTGGCGGTGGAACATGTATTCAGTGTGAATGTCACGTGCTCTCAGGTGGTGGTGAGGCGTTGCCCACAGAAACACCTCATTTCTCTAAAAAAGAATTGAATCAAGGTGCGCGCTTGGCATGTCAGGTCAAGGTTAAGCAGGATATGGAAATTACCATTCCTGAAGAAGTATTCGGCATCAAAAAATGGCCTGCCAAAGTGGTGCGTAACTATAATGTAGCATCATTTATTAAAGAATTCGTAGTAGAGATACCGGAGGATATGGGCTATAAGGCTGGTGGGTATATTCAAATTGAAATACCAAAGTGTGAGGTCAAATATTCTGATATTGACATTACGGCGCATCCAGAAGAGCATGAGACTCCCGATAAATTTCAGGCAGAATGGGACAAATTTAATTTGTGGCCCTTGGTAATGAAAAACCCGGAAACCGTAGAAAGAGCCTATTCCATGGCATCTTTTCCAGCGGAAGGAAGGGAAATTATGTTGAATGTTCGTATTGCTACACCACCTTGGGATAGGTCAAAAAATGGATGGATGGATGTTAATCCGGGGGTTGCTTCTTCCTATATTTTCGCCCTAAAACCCGGTGATGATGTTACCATTTCAGGACCTTACGGAGAATTCTTCATCAATGAATCGGATTCTGAGATGTTATACGTAGGTGGAGGAGCAGGTATGGCACCTATGCGATCGCACTTATACCATTTATTCAAAACTTTGAAGACCGATAGAAAAGTGACCTATTGGTACGGTGGTCGTTCAAAAAGAGAATTGTTTTATATAGATCATTTCAAAGCTTTGGAAAGGGACTTTCCTAATTTCAAGTTTTACATGGCGCTTTCTGAGCCCTTGGAAGAGGATAACTGGAAGGTGAAAGAAGATATAGACGCTCCTGGCGACGGTTTTGTGGGCTTTATTCACAATTGCGTTATCGATCACTACTTAAGCCATCACGAATCTCCTGAAGATATTGAGCTTTATTTCTGCGGCCCTCCATTGATGAACAAAGCGGTACAAAAAATGGGTGAGGATTTTGGTATCCCAGATGAACATATCCGTTTTGATGATTTTGGCGGTTAAAATAAAATAGTATTGAAACTGTTTCATTTTCTTATGAAACATTAATTTATAAAAAGAACCGATATTTCTAATATCGGTTTTTTTGGAAAAGACTTATCACATGCAACCATTAAGTGCACAAGAACTTCATAATTTGGCTATGAATATCGTTGGGAAACAATTAGAAGCCGATGGATTTGAATTTTTGTCAGTCAACAGTAAGCTTAAAAAAATCCACAGTTTGTTTGTACCAAGAACAAAAAGCTTCACTTTATAGTGGTGAAGAGTATTGAATATCCTGGCGACCCTAAAGACTTGGAATTTTATAGGGCAGATTTGAATAAAATGAAGGAACATGCTTTGAAATTTGAAGCAAACACCTATTATGCGCCCGTTGGCTTGGTCAATTCCAAGGATTATAATCTCCCTGTATATTTGAATGAAGAATATATTGTGGATTACGATGGTTTAATTTTGATATGAGAATGAAATTCCAATTTTTAATATGTGTCTGTATCATGTTCGTTTCGTGCAACGAAGGTAATCTCGTAAAAAATAAAGCTACGGGACAAGCTTTGGGAACAACGTACAGTATAATTTATTTCTCAAATCAAGAACAATCTTTTGAAACAGAGATAGATTCAGTTTTTAAAGCGGTCAATCAGTCGCTGTCCACATACATTCCCAATTCAGATATTTCTAAAATAAATAATGGGGATAGTAGTGTAGAAGTCGACCATATGTTCAAAGAAGTCTTTAATCTTTCAAAAGAAATTTATAAGGCAACTGATGGATATTTTGATCCTACCGTAGGGGTATTGGTAAACGCATGGGGTTTTGGCCCGGAAAGGAAAATTGAAATGGATAGTGTTAAAATTGACAGTCTACTAAAGTATGTTGGTTTTGATAAGGTATCGCTCTCCCAAGTTGGTACCATTAAAAAGACGCATCCCAACATCTATTTTGACTTCAATGCCATTGCCAAAGGCTATGCAATAGACAGGTTGGCGGTAATGCTAGATAACCAGGGGATAGCCAATTATTTAATTGAGGTGGGTGGCGAACTAGTCGCGAAAGGCCAGAATAAGATTAAGGAAAAGCCATGGGTAGTTGGTATAGACGACCCGGAAATAACCGAGGGTAGGGAATTGAAGCAGGTAATTAATTTGAGTGATAGGGCGCTAGCTTCCTCTGGAAATTATAGAAAGTTCAGAATTGATGAGCGTACAGGAATGAAATTTGTACATACTATTGACCCTAAGACGGGCTATACCAAAAACTCAAATACGCTTGGCGTAACCGTAGTTGCTAATAATTGTGCCACGGCCGATGCATATGCAACTGCGTTTATGGCAATGGATTTGGAAAAAGCCTTTGATGTCATTTCTAAAAATAGAACGCTAGAAGCTTATATCATTTATATGGATGAGCAGGGGCAAACCCAAGAGTTTTTAACTTCAGGATTTGAAGAACTGGTAGTAAAATAATCATTTACGTACCAAGGGGATGAGTTCGCCTTTGGCCAATCTGTACTTTTCTACATCAACTAACGGAATTATTGAAGTGTAATTTACAGCCTCTACCTTAAAACCAACGCTTCTCAATTTATCAAAATAATCCGTTCCGTAGATACGAACGTGGTCATACTGCCCGAAAATTTTTGCCCTTTCCTTTTTATCGGTGATGGAATCATCTTCAAAGGTCTCTTGGCGGTTAATATCCTGTGGTATTTGAAAAATACCCCAACCATTATGTTTTAAAACACGATAGAGTTCCTGCATGGCCTTTTCATCGTCAGGTATATGTTCTAAAACATGATTGCAAAGGATAATGTCAAAGGAATTTTCAGCAAAAGGCAAATTACAGATGTCTGCTTTTACATCGGCTAGTGGGGAATTAAGATCTGTAGTCGTATAGTTTATGTTCGTTAGCCTTTTAAAGCGTTTATAGAAAGCTTGTTCGGGCGCAAAATGTAGCACCTTTGCCGGAGCTTTAAAAAAAGTTGTTTCGTTCTTGAGGTACAACCAGAGTAGCCGATGTCTTTCTAAGGACAGGGTGGAGGGGGATAGTACATTTTCCCTAGGCTTTTCATAACCATAAGGTAAGAAACTGCGAAATTTTTTTCCGTCAATTGGATCCTCATAAGTATCACCAGAATAATACCAAGCGAATAGCGGCCTAAGAAAATAACTGAATTGGATAAGTACGGGACGTGGTATGATGTTTAGAAAAAAGCGAAAGATTTTCTTCATCTTCTTAGCACCTAGGACTGTACCTTAGTTGGTCTAAATTCATCTTCCTCATCCGACTCTATTCCCAGAGCATCATAAATATATTGGAAAGTGGATAATAGTTCGGGTTTTCCATTAATGAGGGCCACATCATGTTCAAAATGGGCGCTAGGTTTACCATCTGCAGTTAGAATAGTCCAACCATCCTTAAGTTGTTTTATGTTTTTGGTTCCCATATTGATCATGGGCTCAATGGCTACGGTCATTCCATTCACGAATTTTTTTCCTCTTCCCCTTCGGCCATAATTAGGCATTTCCGGACTCTCATGTAGTTTCTTCCCTAATCCGTGGCCAACAAGTTCCCTGACTACACCGTAGCCATGACTTTCACAGTAATTTTGAATAGCAAAACCTACATCACCCACACGGTTTCCCAACTTGAATTCACGAATACCAATATACAGCGATTCTTTAGTAACCTTAAGAAGCTTTTTGGTTTCTTCTGCCACTTCCCCTATCTCAAACGTATAAGCGTGGTCTCCATAGTATCCATTCTTTACTGCTCCACAATCCACCGATATAATGTCCCCGTCTTTTAAGGGTTCGGCATTGGGAATTCCATGCACCACTTGAGCGTTAGGACTCATATTTAGGGTGTTCGGAAAGCCGTACATTCCTAAAAATCCGGGTTCGGCTCCATGGTCCCGAATGAATTCCTCGGCTAGTTTGTCCAGATGCAAGGCATTTACTCCAGGTTTTATTTCAGCGGCTATCATCCCCAAAGTCTTGGACACGATAAGTGCGCTTTCACGCATCAATTCTATTTCCTCGGCTGATTTTATTTTCACCATAGCTGCAAAGGTAGATTAATTTATAAAATATTAATCCACTAAAGATTCACGGGTCATAAATTGGGATTTGGGGATTCCCATCAACTTTAATATCGTTGGTGCAATATCTCCCAATACGCCGTCCTTTATTTGCTTTATTTCATTGTCCACTAAGATTAATGGTACCGGGTTAGTCGTATGAGCCGTATTTGGACTACCATCTGGATTAACCATAGTTTCACAGTTTCCGTGATCGGCGATTACCAAAGTAGTATACCCGTTTTCTAGACCAGCTTCAACTACGGCCTTTGCGCATTCATCGACCACTTCGCAGGCCTTAATGGCAGCGTTCATATCACCGGTATGTCCTACCATATCTGGATTGGCAAAATTTAAGCATACGAAATCTACTTCCCCTTTATTAAGCTCTGGAATAATGGTATCTCTTATTTCGTAGGCGCTCATTTCTGGTTTCATGTCGTAGGTAGCCACTTTTGGTGATGGGCATAACAAACGACTTTCGCCGTCAAAAGGAGTCTCCCTACCACCGTTAAAGAAGAAAGTAACATGCGGATATTTTTCCGTTTCCGCTATGCGTATTTGTTTTTTGCCCGCATTCGCCAAGACCTCTCCTAAGGTTTCCTTTATGTTGTCCTTATCGTAGACTATGTGAATTTTCTTAAAAGAATCATCATAATTGGTCATCGTCACATAATAGAGGTTTAATTTATGCATATTGTATTCATGCATGTCCTTTTGACTCAATACTTGCGTAAGTTCCCTTCCCCTATCTGTCCTGAAGTTAAAAAATACGACCACATCGTCTTCTTGAATCCTGGCAATTGGACTTCCGTCCGAATTGGTCATGACAATAGGTTTTATAAATTCGTCCGTAATGTCTTCGTCATAACTTTTTTGTATTGTATTCCCAATGTTCGTGGATTTTTTACCTTCTCCATTGACCATGACGTCATAAGCCAATTTCACTCGTTCCCAACGTTTATCCCTGTCCATGGCGTAATATCTCCCAATGACCGAGGCCAATTTTGCATTTTTATCGGAACAAAAGCCTACTAGGTCTTCCAAAAAACCTTTGCCGCTTTTTGGGTCTACATCCCTACCGTCCGTAAAGGCATGTATATAGATATTGGTTAGGCCATAATCGTTTCCTGCAGCAATTAGCCCTTTTAGATGTTCTATGTGGCTGTGAACACCTCCGTCGCTTAAAAGACCCAGGAAGTGAACTGGTTTATTGTTGTTTTTTGCATGGAGAAAAGCCTCTTTTAAAACCGCTTCGTCTTTTAAAGTGTTCTCTTGAATGGCCAAATTGATTTTTGCCAAATCCTGATAGACAATTCTTCCTGCGCCTAGATTCATATGCCCTACCTCGCTATTTCCCATTTGACCATCAGGCAGGCCTACGTTCATCCCGTCGGTAAGAAGGTTGGCATTGGGGTATTTGGTATATAAACTGTCTATAAACGGTGTATTTGCATTATCCACTGCTGAAATCTTTGGGTCGGGAGATTTACCCCAACCGTCCAATATCATCAAAATCACTTTTTTGTTCATGCTTCGAATAAAATTTATACATCAAAAATAGTATGATTTAGCTACTTAATCTATTATAAGTATGACCTTTTTCCCAATGTTCTGGGCTGATGTTAAATATTTTAACGTTAAACAGTTCACATTTGTTAAACTTTAGTTATTTAAGTGTTAATGCTGAAACATTCGGCTATAGATGACGTCTATATTTATATAATCAAAACCTATTCATCAATCGGTACTGAACTAGTTTCAGTGCAAAAATTCATTCATCATGAAAAAAACAATTCTAACATTGTCCATGGCATTTTTGTTCTTGGGCAACGGCCTCATGGCCAACAAAACACAATCAAAAGTGGAGTTTACTTCTGAAATTAAGGCAGGAGTTGAAATCAGTTCTTTCTGTAAGGCTGTTATGCAAGGTGATGCGGACACCGTAAAGCGCATGATTCAGCTCGGAGAGGACGTCAACCAAAAATCATTGGGTATGACACCTGCAATGTTCGCGTCCCGTTACAACAAGGCTGAGGTGTTACAAATATTGATTGACCACGGGGCCGATCTAAAAATAAGGAGTAACCGAGGTTTTTCTGCAAGAAAATATGCGGAACTTTCTAATGCTACGGATGCGTTGACCGTATTAGAAGCTGCCTCAAATAGTTAGGGAATTTTAAAACAATCAATCAAAAAACGAAAAAAACCGCTACGAATTGGTAGCGGTTTTTTTGATTTTGAAAATCAGTCTCTTATAGTGTTCAGGTAAAAGAGTTATAACATTAAAATTCAAAACCACTGAAAGCTCTATACATGAAGGCATAAACAGCCATAAATAACATTAGGGCACAGAATACCGAATATACTTTTAAAAGTATGACCAGAATTTCTGGTTTACAATTCTCAAATGCCTGCACATAAAGACTCTTAAAATGTAATAGTGTTCCCATTATAGTTCTGTTTAAGTGATTAAATCAAAGCTACAAGGGTCAAATCTAAAGTGGTAAAAACTAATTTGGGATAATCAAATATACAAAAAAGGGGATACGAATTGTTTTGTTTTGCCGTTCATCGGCAAGAATTAACGTTTAACCTTGACCTTTGTATTTTTCAATGGCCTCCTTAATTTTTTGAATTCGGTTTTCGGGATCGGGGTGTGTACTTTGAAACTCGGGTACCCGGTTTGGTCCACCGGCGGCCTTTAGGATTTCCATCACTTTTATCATTTCATAAGGGTCATAGCCCGCTTGTATCATAAAAAGTACTCCAAGTTCATCGCTCTCCAACTCGTCTCCCCTGCCATTGGTCAGTAAAGTATTTTGCCCTATACTTCCTACCACATTTCCCATGTCTGCCCCCACAGATGCACCCATCGTTAATGTTTGCCAAAAATTACTATCGGCGATACGTTCGGCAGAATGTCTGCCGATTACATGACCTATTTCATGACCCAGGACCCCTGCCAATTGTGCCTCGCTCAATTGTGAAAAGAGGGCGTAGGTAATGAAGCATTGACCACCAGGTAAGGCGAATGCGTTTATGGTCTGGTCATCGGCCAACAAATGAAAATCATATTTATAGGGAGTTTCCCTTGCTATAGTATTGTTCACCAATTTTCTACCCACATTGTCAACGAAGGCTTGTAGACGTTCGTCCGGATACAACCCACCATGTTGTTGTGCTATTTCGGGGGCGCTTTGGATACCAATCGCAATCTCTTGCTCCGCGGTCATGTTAATGTGCTGGGAGCGTCCGGTATACGGATTTTCTTCTTTATTGCTGCACTTCTGGATAAAGGCAAAGGCCACAATTGCCAAGCCGATAAAAATTCTAATTTTCCAACTTCCTCTTCTCATGGTTATAGTGTTCCGATAGGAAGTCTAAGATACAAAAGTGTTACAGAAGGTCTCTATTTATGTCTAAAATATTGTTTTGGATATAATTTTTTAAGAATCCAATGGTAAAGTGTTCCGCACCATAGAATGTTTCCTTCTGTAGTAGTTGCACAATGTTTTTACCTCTAAAGGCCTCTAACATTGGTATGGAAAGAGGAGCATAGCTATAATGCCAAGGCTCATACTTAAAACCTCTTCTTTTAGGTTCATCGGTATAAACCAGATGGTAGTCGTATGTTTCCGAGTTTTCGTCCATCCACTTTTTAAAATCTTCGTAGGGACCACCAACGCCAAATTTTTCTGGTACCAGGACATCACCATCAACTTTTCGGTAACCGTCCACGATATCTATATCCGTGCCCCAGTGGTGCCGGCTGGTACCGGGAATGGTAGAATACTCAATAATCTTATCGATTGCCGCGAGAGGTTCCATTCCCTCGTCGGTATAAGTAATAAACTTCCTTTCAAAAATGCGTTCCTGGCGCTGGAAATTTCTGTAGCTGGAAACGATTTTCAAATCGATACCATCATTGTATGCGGCTTTTTTCATTTCCAAAAATGCATCGTGCGCCTCCTTTCTTAAGTTGATGTCCTTTCCGTAAAGTTGGATATCGGATTTACCCATCAATTCTACAACGGAATATTCTCCATCTTGATTCACTAATAATGTAGGTGCTAAAGCGATAACTAAGCCGGTAGCTCCACTTTTTTTGATAAAGAATCTTCGTTTCATAGATTTCGGACGCTTCGTTTTGAATTAATTATACAGTCTTATTACTGCTCAAGTTGATGTATGGTTTAAAATTAAACAAATAATTCTGGATTCATTGTGGGTACACTCTCCTAAAAGCTTAGTACTATATGTAACGCAAAAGTTAATTTAGCATTGTCGTAAATAGAGGAATTAATTATACATCTCGTTCTTTTTGCCAGAAAATAGTAATAATTGAAAGACTGAAGGTTTAAAATAGCACGAGCAGGGTAGTCTAAAATTTTTTATCGCGCTAAATAAAGAAAACCTTGGTAGTTGAGGTCCAAGTCGACCATGTAAATAGTGTAGAAATAAACACCTACTGGAAGTCCGTCATCTCTTTGGATAACAAAATTGTTTACATTGGAAAATCCAGCAAATTCATCCGTATAATTATCTAGCTCAAAAACTTTGAGTCCGTAGCGGTCATAAATACGCACCTCATTGTTGGGCGATTGCAATAATTCCGGAATAAAGAACGTATCGTTAATACCGTCTCCATTGGGGGATACAAAGTAGTTATCCAAACTTAATACTTCTCTTTCCAGAGGTTCGAACGGAATTTTGGAAACACCCAGGGTAATGATTTCGTAATCGTCCGGAATAAAAGCCTCCGACGTTACAAAACCTTCTTCCAAGCTTCCTAAAACCGGGTTGCCTCCCAAGTTAATCCAACGGTTACTTACTTTGCTCCAACCTGCAACTACGACCTTGGTGGCATCATCGGTAAGAGCGCTGATATCGCTTCTAGCATTCCAACTTAGACTCACGGTAGAGGTTACACTACCTTCCAAACGCCAGAATTCCAACGGACTTACAAATTCAAGGTCAAGGTCCAGTTCGTCCACGTTAAAACTACCGCTTAACGAAACCGGATTCTCCGTATTCTCAAAGAAATAGGCACATTTTGCGGTCAGATTTGCGCTTTGTGAGTTTAGCACCAAGGGTCTGAGCTGTTGGTCGTCCCCAACCGGAAAGATAAAATTCTGTTGGTTGGTGATGCCCGCATAGCCATCTATTTTAGAAAGATTTCGCTCTCCTACATAAAACCCGTTTTCTAAAAAATTGTAATAGACATTGGGTTGTGTTCTTGGGGTAAGGATATTTCCGGTAATGAAAAGGGTGTTGTTGGCATTATCGATGCCCAACTCCATAAAAAGACCATTGTCAGTGCCACTTTCCACATCAAAGAACAAGGGTACCACGGAACCCGAAACCGTAATGGCCGACCCATAAAACCCTGCCAGGCCACTATTATCGTCAAAAGGGGAATCGTTAATCAAGTCCGTATGAAATCCCAAATTGCCCTCCTCATGTATACGGATGTTGCCGTTATTGTACAGGGCGGTTTGACCGCTTACAACAGCCGTTAATAATAAGAGTGGTATGTATAAAAAGCTCTTCACTATTCGTTTTTGCTTTCTAATAGTTGTTTTATAGCCGCTACGTCATTTTGCAACGTTTCTAATTTTTTGTACAACTCTTTATTTTCTGAAGTTAAATTCTTAATCTTTTTCTCCTGTTCAATGGTATGCAGGAACAGTTCTTCGATTTTTTCAAGGTTTTGAATATTGGATTTACTAAGATTCCATAAACCATCTTCTTTGACCTGTTTGGCGGATTTTATACCGGGTAAATGGTTATTTTGCTTGACAAATTTTTCAATTTCCTCCAAAGTAGTGAATTTATAGTCTGCTTTTAATTCTGATTTGCCAAGGAAATATTGTTGGAATACATAATCTGGATGAACTAAACCATCTGTACCGGTAGTAATTGATCCTTGTACAAATAGAGTTCCGGTAGTGCTGACATTTGAGGTAAAAACAGGATTTATTTTTGAACCATCTACCGCTGCACTATTGGCTATATCTTCGTTAAGAATACTGTTGTCATCAATCTCATCGGATGAAACTGCATTCGATTGAATTTCTCCAGCTCCAATAGCATTTGGTCCTATATCGCCCTGTGTGATAGAGTTGGTGGCAATGTTTCCAGATGGCCCCCCAGATATTGTTCCCAGAGCAAACACCGTTCCTGTGAGCGTAAGTCCTGCACCCGCAGTATACTGCGTATCGTTGTCAATGTCATCAGCGAAGTCGGCTGGTATACCAGTTAGATTACTCCAATCGGCTACGACGTTTGCTGCATCTAGAGAAAAAGTCGTTCCAGTCAGAATAAGTCCGCCTGACGCTGTATACTGTGTATCGTTGTCAACATTGTCCGCGAAGTCGGCTGGAATACCGGTGAGGTTCCCCCAGTCCGCCACGATTGTTCCGGCGTTGAGTGCGAACTCGGTTCCGGTAAGCGTAAGTCCCGCCCCTGCGGTGTACTGCGTGTCGTTGTCCACGTCGTCGGCGAATCCTGCCGGTACGTTTATGAACGTTGTCCAATCTGGGGTAATTGATGAATTATCAAATGCGAATGTCGTCCCGGTAAGTGTCAGTCCCGCCCCCGCGGTGTACTGTGTATCGTTGTCAACATTGTCCGCGAAGTCGGCTGGAATACCGGTGAGGTTCCCCCAGTCCGCCACGATTGTTCCGGCGTTGAGTGCGAACTCGGTTCCGGTAAGCGTAAGTCCCGCCCCTGCGGTGTACTGCGTGTCGTTGTCCACGTCGTCGGCGAATCCTGCCGGTACGTTTATGAACGTTGTCCAATCTGGGGTAATTGATGAATTATCAAATGCGAATGTCGTCCCGGTAAGTGTCAGTCCCGCCCCCGCGGTGTACTGTGTATCGTCGTCAACATTGTCCGCGAAGTCGGCTGGAATACCGGTGAGGTTCCCCCAGTCCGCCACGATTGTTCCGGCGTTGAGTGCGAACTCGGTTCCGGTAAGCGTAAGTCCCGCCCCTGCTGTGTACTGCGTGTCGTTGTCCACGTCGTCGGCGAATCCTGCCGGTACGTTTATGAACGTTGTCCAATCTGGGGTAATTGATGAATTATCAAATGCGAATGTCGTCCCGGTAAGTGTCAGTCCCGCCCCCGCGGTGTACTGTGTATCGTCGTCAACATTGTCCGCGAAGTCGGCTGGAATACCGGTGAGGTTCCCCCAGTCCGCCACGATTGTTCCGGCGTTGAGTGCGAACTCGGTTCCGGTAAGCGTAAGTCCCGCCCCTGCTGTGTACTGCGTGTCGTTGTCCACGTCGTCGGCGAATCCTGCCGGTACGTTTATGAACGTTGTCCAATCTGGGGTAATTGATGAATTATCAAATGCGAATGTCGTCCCGGTAAGTGTCAGTCCCGCCCCCGCGGTGTACTGTGTATCGTCGTCAACATTGTCCGCGAAGTCGGCTGGAATACCGGTGAGGTTCCCCCAGTCCGCCACGATTGTTCCGGCGTTGAGTGCGAACTCGGTTCCGGTAAGCGTAAGTCCCGCCCCCGCGGTGTACTGTGTATCGTCGTCAACATTGTCCGCGAAGTCGGCTGGAATACCGGTGAGGTTCCCCCAGTCCGCCACGATTGTTCCGGCGTTGAGTGCGAACTCGGTTCCGGTAAGCGTAAGTCCCGCCCCTGCCGTATACTGCGTATCAGCGTCACCGTCCAAAAGGTCCGCTGGTACATTGATGATATTTAACCATTCCCCGTCGAAGTCGTCCGTTGCATCAAGATCCAGATTAGCTGGTATGTTGGTTAGATTATTCCAGTCGGCCGCCACTGTTGTCGCATCCACTGAAAATTCACCAGCAGCAAGTGTAAGTCCCGCCCCTGCGGTATACTGTGTATCAGCGTCCCCGTCCAAAAGGTCCGCTGGCACATTGATGAGATTTAACCATTCCCCGTCGAAGTCGTCCGTTGCATCAATATCCAGATTGGCTGGTATGTTCGTTAGATTATTCCAGTCGGCCATCACTGTTGTCGCATCCACAGAAAATGCACCTGCAGCGAGTGTAAGTCCTGCCCCTGCGGTATACTGTGTGTCATTATCTATATCATCTGCAAAGTCCGCTGGTATTCCCGAGAGGTTTGTCCAATCTGGAACGTAGTTTGTTATGGCCGTTGCGAGTTCTGCTTCGGTTACAAATGTGGGATCTAGGTCAATACTTCCGTTAAAACCACCATTAGACCCTAAAAAATCTATTCCAGTTCCGGAAGTGGATACGTTAGTAATAACACCATCGACACCACCCGTAGCCAATATGGTGGCAATTCTACCTTCAACATAATTAAGGGTTGCGGCATCTTGTGGTAAAGTTGGGTCTGTAAGGTCGTTTATGGGAGCATTGCCTGCACTGCTTCCATTGGTTAAAACGCTAGCTAGGTCCTGGGAAACGGTAGTTGCTAGAGATGCATCAATACCCGCTAAATGACCTTCCACATCACCAGAGGTCGGGGTATAGTTAGTTGGAGTCGCCACTACATTGACTTCTCCAGCTGTCTGGTCATCCAAGAAGGATGTCAAATCAATAGGTGTTCCACCATCTACTAAGGTCAGCAAGTTCCCGGGTTCCAATGTCAATTGTTGATTATCTGTATTTGCAAGTGTTCCCAAAGGAATATTGCCATTAAAACCCGGTGCCGTTCCCGTAACTACTAAGTCTGTTCCTGTGAGTTCCATATTGGTTATAACACCATCTGCACCAGTACCTCCACCAAGACTAGCTAAACTTACGGCTCCCGTAAAACCACCGGGTGAACTTGTAAACTCTAAATCGGTACCATTTAAGAGCACGTTGGTTAGTGAACCATCTGCTGAACCTCCACCGAGACCAGCTAAACTCACCGTTCCATTAAAACCGCCACCAGCTCCTGTAAAATTAAGATCGGTTCCCGCAAGTGCAACTTGAGATATAACGCCGTCGGCTCCTGAGGCCAAAATTGGGGTTAAATCAACGCCTGTTCCATTCGTAATGTTCAAGGTGTTCCCTGCAAGACTAAGATTCTGTTGATCGGTGTCGACAGTACCAGGAGGCAAATCAACAAATCCACCATCCGTTAAGGATATTCTGTTACCAGCAATCGATAATTGTTGGTCATCCGTATCTACTGTGCCAGGTGGAAGATTTACAGATCCTCCATTGGTCAAACTAATGATATTTCCTGCGATGCTCAATGTTTGGTTATCTGTATTCACAAATCCCGCTAGACTAACATCGTTTCCGCCGGTAATAGCCAATGTATTCCCATTGAGACTTAGCGTCTGATTATCAGAACCCGGATTGTTAAAAATATTCAGGTCAATTTCATTACCGTCTTCAATTTGTAATCGGTTGTCCGCCGTAAGGTTTAGTGTTTGGTCATCCGAGCCCTCTAATGAACTTAAATCCGCAATCTGGCCCCCAATTGTTGCTGAATTTGTTAAGCTAAGTGTAAATGTTTCTTTATCAAATAAAACATCCGTTAGCTCGTTCGTGTCATCGGTATCCTCATCTTCGAGAATATGATCGGCAATGTCCATCGCATTTTCCGCAATATCCAGCGCTACTTCATTCGTCAAATTATCGGCATCTTCCCATCTGGGAATTCCGTTTTCATCCGTCGTCAATACCTGTTCGGGGATAGTGTTCGCCAAATCTTCCGGGCGTATGCTACCGTCCACCACTTCTGAACTTCCCACGGAGTTGTCCCTAAGCTCATTGGAACTTACTGAGTCCGTTCCCAACTTGCTTTCTCCAATGGAATTGTCCTGTATGTCCACCCCGTTGATACCCCCGTCCACTATTTGCTCACTTCTGATGCTGTTCGGCGCAACCTCAAAATTGTAGGTACTTCCATTTTGCGTAATCACTATGGAGGGGCCTAAACTGGTATTGGCCAAATGCTCGTTGGTAAAAGTAATGCCCGCTGCATCGCAAAGATTTATCCATTCACTACCGTCGTAATAACTAATACAATTGGTATCGGTATTAAAGACAAGCCCCCCTCTTTGAGGAACAATAGCCTCCATCTCCGCGGTATTAACTCTTGTTATGACAAGCACCCTATCCCTGCTCTCCAGTTCCAATACCGAAGCGGCATCTATATTTTGTGGATTATCACCAATTTTAATCTGTCCGAACGCCATAGGAACACTCAGTACAACCAGAAGTAAAAACAGGACTATTAATTTCATAATTAGGGATTTAAACTTAAAAATAGCGGGAAGACAAAAATAGGATTATCTATATATTTACCTAAGTTTGGAGCTTAAAATAATGCCGCAATAAGCTGAAGTGATGGCAATAATCGGTGAACGGAATTCGGATTGGTGAGGGCCTGTTTAAAAGAAAGGTATTTGTACGTACGATTCCGATACTGAGAAATTAACAAAAGTTTATTGAAGCCTTTTTTTAAAACCCCGAACTTATACTTTCTTTATGAATTAATTAATGGATGAGGGCTAAGCGATTCTCCTCGAAATATAGACTTATGACCAAAAAATTACTGTCCCTAGTACTGTTCCTAGCCATATTTTCCGTAAGTGCCCAAGACGACGGAAGAAGATTATTATTGGGAAAAGTGCTGTACAGGAATACTAGCGTGATAAACGAAAATGTAATTAACACTACTTCGGAAAGGGCTACTATTACCAATGACAAGGGTGAGTTTGCCATTAATGTAAAAGAAGGGGACGAGTTGGTTTTTACTGCAGTGAACTATCAACTTAAAATCGTTAAGATTACGGAAGAAATCCTAGCCAACAATCGGTTGGTCGTAGAGGTTAACGAGAAGGTTACGGAGTTGGATGAAGTTATCGTAACCCCGGAAGATCAAGAACGTTTTTTAAAATTGAAGAACGAAGAATTTAAGGAATATGAATATGAGATAGATAGGGGCACGGAGGTACAGAACATTGCATTGTCCCGCGCTGAACGGGGTATGACGGACGGGATTAATTTCGCGAATATTTTTAGGGCCATATTCAAATCGAAAGAGGATACGGAGGAGACCGGTCCAAAATTACTGGTAAGCGATGTGCTACGACAAGTATATGATGATGAATTCTTTGTGGTAGATCTTAAAATACCCCAGGACAAGATTGATGCTTTTCTTTTGTATTGCGATACGCGCATGCCCGCCCAATCGTTACTTAGAAAGGAGAACGAATTTCAGTTAATAGATTCCCTGGTTAACCTTAGCAAATCATTCCTGAAGGAGTTGAATGAGGAGTAAATTCCTTTTTTTCTTTTTTTTCGGTTCCGTTCTTTTAACGGCTCAAACCGGTTTGCAAAAGGATTTAGAGGGAAAAGTTTATAGTGCCGATGGCGATGTTGCTGCCACTCATGTACTGAATACGACAACGCAACGGGCCACTATAACGGATATCAACGGTTTTTTTTCCATACCGGTCCATGTCAACGATACCCTAGTTTTTTCCGCTGTACAGTTTAAGAAGAAGCAAGTAGTCGTAACTCTATCCATATATTCCAGTACATTTCTTTCCGTTCCGTTGGAGGATGCGCTAACTGAGCTTGATGAAGTTGTGGTCACTCCCTATAACCTTTCCGGCGATATTACTAAGGATATAACTACGTTGAACTTGGAACCTGTGGTTACGGCTTCCACCTTGGGGCTTCCCAATGCGTATGTAAAAAAAATGTCCCAAAGTGAGAGGTTGTTAAGAAGTGCCTCTTATATCCCTTTTGAAGGAACAAAATTAGCTTTGGATCCTATTATCAATTCTATAACAGGTCGAACAAAAATGCTGAAAAAACGGGTAGAAAGAAATAATTTATACGATAGAACTGAACGGGTGAGGGATTTTTATGCGGATTCCCTCTACCGCACAGAACTGAAGATTCCAGAGGAAAAGACCGATGATTTCTTCTACTTTTGTGAAGTTGATAGCAACTTCCAAAGAATTGTGGATACGCACGACCTGTTCAAGATTTGGGAATATTTAAAAGCCCGAAGTGTGCTGTACAGGGAAAATAATGATATGGACTAAGTGCCGGTTGGCACCAATTTTGCACAAAACTTTAAAAGCACTTTGCTATGCGGATTCAAAAAAAAACTTTTCTAATTTTTTTAATGCCCCTTTTGGCCTTTACCGTTGCACATAAGTTTTACATAAGTGTCACCAATGTAGGCTATTCCGAGAAGGATAAGGCCATTCAGATAACTACGCGTGTTTTTTTGGACGATATGAATGCGGTCCTCAAAGCACGGTACGATATCGATTCCAAGCTCGGTACTAAAAAGGAGTCCGATGTGGACCGGGAGTATTTGGAGAAATACTTGAGAACAAAATTTCTAGTAGAAATCGACGGTAATCCAAAGGATTACACGATATTGGGTAAAAAGTACGATACGGATATGATTATCTGCTATCTGGAAGTCCCTAATGTGGAGCTTTCCAAAGTCTCCAGTATTGCCATACAGAATGAAATATTAACGGATATCTACGATGAACAGCAGAATGTGGTGCATCTGAAGATTAATGGAAAGAAAAAGAGCTTCGTGCTCCTAAAATCGGATACTAAAGGAATGTTAAATCTATAACAAGTCCGAAGAAATACCTTAAAAAACTTTATTTTTCCAAGATTAAAATTTAATAAAATATGAGAAAATTCAATTATGCTTTCGCTTCTATATTATTCTTATTTGCCGGGGTTTTAACGGCACAGGAAGAAGAGAAAAATGAAAGGGAACCGGGGCATTACAATCAGAGTAAATTCAAACAGCTTTACGAGGAATTCGCCACACCAAATACCTATCGTTCGGCTTCTGGAGCACCCGGGCCCGATTATTACCAACAACAGGCGGATTATGTTATGGATATCCGTTTAGATGATAAAAATGCCAAAATATTCGGGGAGGAAACCATTACCTATACGAATAATTCTCCTGACGATTTGGAATATTTGTGGGTACAATTAGATCAAAACGTTAGGGCCAAAGATTCCAAAGCAGCCTTAAAAGATGGTGGCGGGGTACCACTTGCGGAACAGCCCGGAACTTTTGCCGGCAAATATATGGGAGAGCCTTTTGATGGGGGATTCAATATCGATTACGTAAAGGATGCCTCAGGAAAAGCGTTGCCGTACACTACCAATTTTACAATGATGCGCGTTGACCTTCCAACGCCACTTAAAAGTGGTGAAAAGTATTCTTTTGCTATTAAATGGAATTATAATATTCCGGACCACACGGTCAATCGTGCCCGTTCGGGATTTGAATATTTTCCAAAAGATGGTAACCGAGCTTACGTAATAGCGCAATTTTTTCCTAGGATGGCAGTGTACAGTGATGTAGAGGGGTGGCAAAACCACCAATTCTGGGGAAGTGGGGAGTTTGCCCTTCCTTTTGGAGACTACGAAGTAAACATTACCGTACCTGCGGACCATGTTTTGGATGGTACAGGAGTGCTACAGAACAGAAAGGAAGTGTACACCAAGGAAATGATGCGACGTTACGAGCAAGCCAAAAAATCTTATGACAAACCCGTACTCATTGTAACGCAGGAAGAGGCGGAAGCAGCGGAAAAAGGTTTCTCGGATAAGACCAAAACCTGGAAGTTAAAAGCACAGAACGTGCGTGATTTTGGATTTGCTACATCTCGTAAGTTCATTTGGGACATGCAGGCCGTTAAAATGGGTAATCGTGATATAATGGCAGTTTCCATGTATCCAAAGGAGGGAAATCCGTTATGGGAAGAGTACTCCACAAAAGCAGTGGCACATACACTTAAATCGTATTCTGCCCATACGTTTGATTACCCTTATCCAAAAGCCATATCCGTGCATGCTAAAAATCAGGGTATGGAGTATCCTATGATTTGTTGGAACTATGGTAGGCCTAATGAGGACGGCACCTATTCCGATAGGGTAAAATATGGGATGATCAGTGTAATTATCCACGAAGTTGGCCATAATTTCTTTCCTATGATCGTTAATTCAGATGAGCGTCAGTGGGGTTGGATGGATGAAGGTCTGGATACCTTTATGCAATATATGGCAGAGCAGGAATTTGGGGAGGAGTACCCGGAGGCCATAGCACCGAATAGTGCTTATCCGTCCAGAAGGGGAGCGCCTGCCAAAATAGTACCTTATATGAGCGGAGACCAAAGTACCATTTCGCCGATTATGTCAAATCCAGAGAATGTGTATCAACTAGGTCCCAATGCATACGGGAAACCTGCAACAGCCTTAAATATTCTAAGGGAAACGGTAATGGGTAGAGAGCTTTTTGACCATGCCTTTAAAACCTATTCCCAACGCTGGAAGTTTAAACATCCCACACCCGAAGATTTCTTCCGTACAATGGAAGATGCTTCCGCGGTGGATTTGGATTGGTACTGGAGAGGATGGTTCTATACAACGGATTATGTGGATATCGGAGTTAAGGGCATAAAAAAATATTATGTGAGCGATAAACCCAGCAAGAAAATGCAGGAATATCTAGCCGCACGTAATATGACCGAGTCAGATTTACCTCCTTTAGTGTATTTGGAAGATGAAGAAAGCGAGAATTTCGATGCCAACCTTAAAGGCAAATTACCCTCGGAGAATTCTCAAACCTTAAAGGAATTTATGATGGACAATATGACGGAAGCGGAAAGAGCGGCCGTGAAGGAACCCAAGTATTTCTATGAGGTTACCTATGACAAGCCAGGTGGATTGCCTATGCCTATAATAGTGGAGTATACGTATGCCGATGGAACTACGAAGAATATAACATATCCGGCAGAAATCTGGAGGAAGAACGATAAAGAGGTAAAATTGGTCATATCTTCTGCAAGCGAGCTTACGGGCATCGTGGTTGATCCCAGGCTGGAGACAGCCGATATTGACACCTCGAACAATAGTTGGCCCAAAAAAGAAGGCGAGAACGACTTTGATAAATTCAAGGAAAATATCAAAGGAAAATAATCTTATAATTTCTTTATAAAAAGCCCCGTTAAACAACGGGGCTTTTTTATTGGAGAGCGAAACTTGTTTATATTTGTGGTATGATTTCATTGTATTTCTTATTCATTAGTGGGGCGGAGATTTTTTTCATCATGTTTATCGTGGTGATGGTTTTTGGCGCGGACAAAATCCCTGGTATCGCCAAGGGGCTGGGCAAAGGAATGCGCCAGCTCAGGGATGCTACGGACGATATTAAAAAAGAGATTCAACGTAGTGCAGAGAAACAAGGAATAGACACTAGTGTGATAAAGGATATTCAAAATGATATCGATGATGTTAAAAGTAGCCTGGGCGATTCCGGTATTGGAAAGGACATCAAAAAAGGAATTGGGGATGTGGGTAAAAGTATAGGAGACGTTACCGGCAGTATAAAAAGAAAGTAGGTTCCTATGTTGAAAGAGCTTTTGGAGTGGGATAGGGAAATGTTTATCTATTTGAATAGTTTAGGCATTGAGCAATACGACGCTTTTTGGTCTACCGTAACCAAAATTCCTACATGGATACCGTTGTTTCTGCTATTCGGTTATCTTTTCTTCAAGAAATATACTAAACGAGAGGCCCTTTTCATGATTCTTACCGTATTGGTCATGGTGTTTTTTGTGGTAACGCTTACCGATATTACCAAGGAGGTGGTGGCCCGTTTAAGACCCAATAATGATCAAGAAATAAATACGCTTATCAGAATATTGCGAAGCCCAACAGGTTACAGTTTCTTTTCAGGACATGCTTCTTCCTCGTTTTCAATTACAACAATTGTCTATCTTTTTCTACACAAACATTTTAAATGGACCATCCTCTTTTACCTATGGCCGTTGCTTTTTGTAATGAGTAGGATTTATGTAGGGGTGCATTTTCCGGTCGATATTATCGTTGGAGCTCTCGTCGGGATATTTTCTGCATGGTTATTTTACCGTTTGTATCTACAACTTATTTTACCCTACTTAGCGTTAAACCGTCGCGTATAGGTAATAATACCGTTTCCAGCATAGCATGTTCCTTAAGTTTCTTATTGTAGTCAATTAGGACTTTAGTCGCCTTGTCCTTTGGATTTAAGGGTTCGATTACTTTACCTGACCATAGTACATTGTCGGATAAGATTATGCTCCCGGATTTAGTTTTAGGTAAAACGACCTCTAAATAATTGCCGTATTCCTTTTTTTCTGCATCTATGAACACTAAATCGAAAACGACATCCATTTGCGGAATTAGCTCCAGGGCGTTGCCTGTATGTTGAATAATTTGATCGCCATAACCACTTTTGTCAAAATACTTTCGTTGTATCGGATACAATTCGGCATTCACATCTATTGTGTGCAATACACCTGCATTTTGAAGTCCTTCCGCTAGGCAAATAGCGGAGTACCCGGTGTAGGTACCAATCTCTAATATATACTTTGGGTTACTTATTTTTGAAAGTAAGCTCAATACCCGCCCTTGATAATGTCCAGTAAGCATTCTAGGTTGTACGACCTTTACATGGGTCTCGCGGGTAAGTTCTTTTAATACATCCGGTTCCTCCTGAGAATTATTGGCAATGTAACTTTCCAATAACGGGGATAAAAAATGCATGGCTTCCTTTTTGTAAAAATATGGATTTATAACGTATTTTAATCGTTCGAAACAAGAAGGTAAATGGTACATAATATTATTATAAGAGAAGCGAACGAGGACGATTTGAATGTGCTGTTACAGTTTGAACAAGGGGTCATAAGTGCGGAACGACCCTATGATCCAACCTTGGGAAAGGGAAAAATTACTTACTATGATTTAAACGAGTTCCTCATTTCTGATGATGCCAAAATTGTGGTTGCGGAGTCCGATTCAAAACTGATTGCCTGTGGCTATGCCCTTAAAAAAAAGGCTCGCCACTATTTAGACCATGAATTCTATTCCTATTTGGGTTTTATGTATACGCATCCCGATTTTAGAGGACAAGGCGTTAACGGGTTGATTGTGGATGCCCTAAAGAAATGGTCCCTATCCAAAGGTCTGACAGAAATTCGTTTAACGGTGTATGACGAAAATACCCCGGCTATAAAGGCCTATGAGAAGATGGGTTTTAAAAAGCACATAATCGAAATGCGGATTAGTTGAAAGGCATAGCACTTCTATTCCTCCAATGCCATATAAAACCCTCGGAGTCGTATTCAATGTCGTATTTTTGAAAAAAAGAATCCTATGCAATTTGAGAATACCCTGGCCTTCGCAAAAAAATTAGATGCCACAGACCCGCTTCGAAAATATCGGGAAGAATTTCATTTCCCGAAGGTAAACGAAAAGGAGGTTATCTATTTTACAGGTAACTCACTGGGACTACAACCCAAAAGGACCAAGAAATATGTAGATGAAGTTATGCGGGATTGGGCAGAATTGGCCGTAGAAGGTCATTTTTATGCTGAGAAACCTTGGTGGGACTACCACGAAAGATTAGCGGAACCTCTGGCTAAGGTAGTAGGTGCAAAAACAAAGGAAATATCCGTAATGAATACGTTGACCGTTAACCTACACCTTTTGATGGTCTCGTTTTACAATCCCACTGCGAAAAGGTATAAGATTATCTGTGAAGAAAAGGCTTTTCCAAGCGATCAGTATATGCTTCAGAGCCAAGCTCGTTTTCACGGCCTAGACCCAAATGATACCATTGTTGAAGTTAAGAAGAGGAGTGGAGAACACTTTTGGCGAACGGAGGATATTGTTGCCAAAATCGATGAAGTAGGAGAGGAGTTGGCCTTAGTGCTTATAGGAGGTGTAAATTATTACAACGGCCAAGTGATGGATATGGAAGCAATTACCAAGGCCGGTAAGGCCGTTGGCGCTAATGTTGGTTGGGACTTGGCGCACGGGGTTGGGAATGTGGAACTGAAGTTGCATGACTGGAATGCCGATTTTGCTGCCTGGTGCAGCTATAAGTATATGAACAGCGGTCCCGGTAATGCCTCTGGAATATTTGTCCATGAACGTTATTTAGGCAGAAAAGACATACCACGGTTTGAAGGTTGGTGGGGTACTAAAAAGGAAACCCGTTTTTTGATGAAGCCGGAATTTGAACCCATGGAGAATGCGGATGCCTGGCAATTGAGTAATGCACCCATATTATCTGTGGCCCCATACTTGGCTTCCTTAGAGCTTTTTGAAGAAGTTGGGATGTTAGCCTTAATTGAAAAACGGAATACCATCGTTGCGTATTTAGAGTTTGTTTTAAAAGAAATTGACGATGAAGTAGCGGAGAGTACTTTTGAAATCATTACCCCAAAGGAAAGGGGTTGCCAGTTATCGGTTTTTTTACACGGGCAAGGTAAGTCGTTGTTCAACTATTTAATGGAAAACGGAGTAATTACAGATTGGCGGGAGCCCAACGTCATACGTTTGGCACCTGCACCATTCTACTGTTCCTATGAGGATATGTACCGGTTTGGGCAAATTTTAAAAGATGGAATACTAGCAAAATAGATGCTGTAAAAGTTTACGAATTCAATCAACCATATAATAACCATGCCTTCCCGATGACCAATGAAATCGCTTAAGCTTATCCTAACAAATTCCAGGTATTTTGGCCCCTCTTGGGTTTTTGCCAGTTTGAATATCTTATTCGGAACCTGGGCCATTTACATCCCAACGGTTAAGGAAGCCTTATCCATTGATAAATCTCAGTTGGGGTTTGCTATTTTCTTTTTGTCTCTTGGGGTTTTTTCCATTTTTCCTTTTGCGTCCGCTATTATAAATAAGACTGGTGTCGGTAAGGCTACTTGGCATGGCGTATTGCTCAGTTGTACGGCTGCAATGTTGCCCTTAATGGCTCCCAGCTATTATTCATTGATGGGAGCACTTTTCATTTTTGGGGCTTCCAATGGTTTTACGGATATAGCCATGAATACCTTAGTCACAGAACTCGAAAAAAAGGACAAGGTTAAATTTATGTCCGCCTCCCATGGCTTTTTCAGTTTGGGTGGTGTTTTGGCGGGCGTTGGAAGTTTTCTTATCGGTCCTTTAGGTAATCCCGTCCTACATATGGGAATAGCGGTGGCTTTGGTATTTGTTGTAAATCTAATTTTCCATAAAAAGTATGTCTCACAAGTAGCGGAAACCATTGAAAAGGAACCTTTTAACTTAGGTCTGTTTAAACCGATTTTACTATTAGGTCTTATTTCGTTCGTGGCCATGGGTAGCGAAGGAGCTATTGTTGATTGGAGCGGCCTCTATTTGATGGAAGTAAGTGTTGCTCCGGAAGCTTTATGGGGTGCCGGTTTTCTAGGTTTTCAGATTACGATGACTTTGGGTAGATTTCTGGGCGATGGGGTCAGCGCCAAAATGGGGTCTGTAAAAATGGTTGCATTAGGGGCCGGTTTAGCAATGATAGGATATGTACTGGTGTTGACAACCAATACGTATCTGGCCATTACAGGTTTTGCTTTAAGCGGACTGGGTTTTTCCGTTATGGTGCCAGAAATATTTAGAATTGGAGGTAATGTTAAAGGTATTGAGTCCTCACAGGGAATCGCATTTATAGCCGGAACGGGATACGCAGGTTTTTTATGCGCACCTCCCATTTTAGGCTTTTTGGCGGAAAGCTATACCTTAAAATCCAGTTTCTGGCTGTTATTGGGTTGTGCACTACTTATCTTAGGAGCTAGTTTTAGGCTGAATAAAAGAACAAAATAAAATATATTCAATCTAAATTGCTCCGCACCTTAAACTGGCTATTGTCACCATCCATTTTTTGAATAAAGGCGGACGATTCTTTTTTAATCGTAGTTGATTTTTGAGTGTTCCAAAAAGTTTCTTTTTTGGAGCTGCTTGTACAGTAACTATTTCACCTCTATATCGGTGAAATAAAGTTGAAAATTGGCCTCTGGCATTTTATGCATGGTAGCAATATCCAATCCTTGCAAAGTTTTATAGTCTTCCCAACTAGTCACCATCGACGGTTCCTCTTGATTACCTTTTCTAAATACCCATTCTTTGATGACGTAATCGTCCCCAAAATAATAATCATAAGCATCTCCCGGCGTATAACCACCTTCATTGGCATAAACTGTGGTCAGTTTATGCATTTTCTCTTTGCTAATAGGCGCCTCTTGATTTTCTGAATGTTCATAGGTAAAACCCTTTTGGTCCCAGACCAATTGAAAAGGAGCCAATAACCAAAACTTGTCATTGACGAAACCTCCATCGGTCTTAGCGGTAAGGCTGTCCACAGCTTTTCTGTTATAGGTTATCGTATCTTCCCTAGTCATAAACACGACTTCGTTAGATTTTGGCTGCCACAACCACGTACGTTCAAAGTGTGATGAGTCCCTGTCTACATTAAAAGTGAATTTTAAACTGGAAACGTTCTTCCAATTGTCATATCCGTGTGCCTGGGCCACTTTTTCTAAAATATTCAATTCTTTTAAAGGGATATCGGTTTCAGTCTTTTTATCGCTCTTGCAACCTGCTAGAGCAAATACCAATGTCACTGATAGTACTAAATAATTTTTCATCGCTATATAATGTTTTCGTAAAGATATAGATTACCTTTTTTCTTTTGGTTATAATTCTTTATCGTGTGCTTAGCACTTATTTCCATATAAAGAAATAGTCATTCCTCAAAGGGTTACTGTAAAAGTATGGCTCTTTCATTTACTACTTTTTAAAATAGCTGTATCCTTCTTTTAAGATTGTAGGTTTCATAATTAATTCCTTAATTTTGATTTTGATAAAAAAGAAAACTATATGAGTGCTAAAAAGGGGAAAATACAAGAGGCCATAGATGAAAAAATGTTGGAGGAAAGAAAGGTTTTTCTTTGGGGTATGGTAGATGATGATTCTGCCAAACACGTGATAGACAGGTTGATGTATTTAGACATGCAGAACAATAAAGAAATCCAATTATATATCAATAGTCCGGGCGGTTATGTTACTTCCGGTTTTGCCATATACGATACCATTAAGGCCCTAAAAAGCCCGGTTTCTACCATCTGTACAGGATTGGCCGCTTCCATGGGAAGTATTCTCTTATCCGTTGGGAAAAATGGAAGACGTTTCATACAGCCACACGCACAGGTAATGATTCATCAACCCAGTGGAGGGGCTAGGGGACAGGCATCCAACATTGAGATACAGGCAAAGGAAATTATCAAAACTAAAGAGTTGAGCGCCCAGATTTTAGCCGATAATTGTGGACAGAAATTTGAAAAAGTGCTTAGAGATTTTGATAGGGACTATTGGATGAACGCTAACGAATCCATCGAATACGGAATTGTTGACGGGATTCTAAAATAATATCATAAGAATTCAACTAAACAAAAAGTCCTTTCCAATACGTTGGAAAGGACTTTTATATATATAGGCGCTCTCGCGGAATAGTTTTAATATATACGTAAGAACACTTGATTTTGGGTCACCCAATTATTAAAAAATTAATAGTTGTCTGGATTCGAAATGATTTGTTGAGCACGTTCTTGCAGGTCATTAAGCTCAGCGTTATTTTTCTTCTCTAAGAGACTCATCATCATATTCATACGATGGTTATCCTTAAAATGTTCTCTCTTTTCGTTTAGAAAATTCCAGTATAGAGAATTAAAAGGGCAGGCGTTCTCACCTACTTTTTTGGTATGACTGTATTGGCAACCACCACAATAATTACTCATTTTGTTGATGTAGTTTGCACTGCTCACATAAGGTTTTGTAGCAACAATACCACCATCCGCAAACTGACTCATTCCTCTTGTATTGGTGATTTCCACCCATTCTATAGCATCTATATAAACCCCCAGATACCATTTGTCCACTTCATCCGGATGCAACTGCGTAAGCAGGGCATAATTGCCAATAATCATAAGTCGTTGTATGTGATGGGCATATGCTTCGTCCAAACTCTGCCCAATGGCATGTTTTAAGCAGTTCATCTTGGTCTCACCAGTCCAGAAGAAGTCGGGTAGGTTGTTATGGTTATCGAGTTTATTCAATTGTTTATACTCGGGCATTTCTTTCCAGTAGATACCGCGCATGTATTCCCGCCAACCTAAAATCTGACGCACAAAACCTTCCACTTGTGAGATATCAATATCTTTTTCATTATCGTAATAAAAGTCCAGAACTTTGTCAATGACTTCTTTAGGGCTCAATATCTTACTGTTCATGGCAAAAGAAAGCCTAGAATGGAATAAGAACTTCTCGTCGGTGTGCAGCGCATCTTGATAATCCCCAAAATGCACTAAAAGTTCTTTGCAAAAATAGCGCAAGACTGATAGGCTATCCTCTCGTGTAACTGGCCAGTTGAAGGAGTTAGCATCGATGTTGCCGAAAGTTTTTACCTCTGCTTTTTCTAATTCTTCCAGTATACCGGAAACATCCTTTCTAAAACCCCTTTTGTGCGGTATTTCAGGCTCTCCCTTCCATTTTTTACGGTTACTTTGATCAAAGTTCCATTTGCCCCCTTCTGGTTGTCCGTTAGCCATCATTATATCATGTTTCTTACGCATCATGCGGTAGAAACTTTCCATGACCATTTGCTTGTTTCCTTTATAAAAATCTGCTAGTTCGGTTCTGGAAGTATAAAAGTGTTCCGTATCAAATGCTTCTGATGTAATGTCTAAGGATTTACAAATGTCTTTAAGTTGCTGATCAAGCCGGTATTCATCCGGTAGCAGGTATTCAAACTTCTCTGCATTGGTCTTTTTTATATGATCCTTGATAATACTGTCTAAATCCTGCAGATTCTCAGCATCGGTAATTTTTAAATAAATAAACTGATGGCCTTTGTCTGTAAGATCATCTTTAAAGCTACGCATCGCCATAAAAAAGGCCACTACTTTCTGAATATGATGCTTTACATAATCGGTTTCTTGCCGCATCTCTGCCATGATATAGGTTATATCCGGGTCTACTTCATTAAACCAAGAATGTTTTTGATTTAGTTGGTCTCCTAAAATTAATCGTAGTTTCTTCATTTCAGTTTCTTAAAAAAGTGATTCTTGTAGCCACAGGTTTTGAAATTTGCCATTTCCATCGTACATCTCCGCCTGTCTTTTAATATTAAACTTTCTATCTCTAGGATCGTTACCAACGCCGCTATTATACATCCAATTGCCCCAGTTGCTGTGTACGTCATAATCTAACAACATACTTTCAAAATAAGCCGCGCCTATCCGCCAATCTTGCTTAAGTTCCTTGGACCAATAACTGGCTACATTTTGCCTTCCCCGATTGCTCATCCATCCGGTTCCTGCGATTTCCTTCATATTGGCATTGACGAAAGGTTCTTTGGTTTGACCATTTATCCACTGGTCCTTCGCTATTTTTGAGTTATTCCAGTCATAATCCTTGTCAAGGATTCCACCAATCATGAAAATTTTATTCTTATGTTTCAGGGATACGTACTTAAAATAATCGCGCCAAATAAGTTCAAATATTAACCAATACGTATCCTGATTTTTCTTAATCTCTTCTTCAAAACGTTTTACCTCCCAATAAATGGTGCGTGCGGAAATACTACCATTTGCAAGCCAAGCGGATAATTTAGAACTGTAATCTTTACCTACTAGACCGTTTCTTGTTTTCTTATAATACGCAAGCTTTTTAGTAGTCCAGAAATATTCTTCAATTCTGTCCAAGGCTTCAAATTCCCCTCCTTTGAAAGGAAAGGCAGTTCTAGAATCCGTTTGAAACTCTTCAAACCCCAAGTCTTCTAAGGTAGGTATGGAGGTGGATATCTCCAGAAGATTTTGTTTAGGCATTGGGACTGGGATAGGGAGCGGCTTAGATACGCTTACATTTTTCTCGCACTTTTTTCTAAAGGTGGTAAACACCTCTGGAATCTCTTTAAAACTTTTATAGGGAATATCTTCTGGATGAAATAAAAACTGGTCGTACGACTCTTCAAAATTCACCAATGCCGGAACTTTGGCTATCACACCATCCTTAACCTTACTTTCATCACGAGTCCATTCTTTTTGCAAATAGATGTTTTTTATTTGATGGTCATTGACCAATTTGGGTATGATGATTTCTGGACGCTCATTATAGGTCAATAACGTGATATTGAGCTTTTTCAGCGCATTTTTTAATTCTTGGACGGTTTCTAATAAAAACTTAGCACGGTATTTTTCTATTTTTTTAAATCCAAAGTCACCTATATCGTAATGTCTAGGGTCGAAAAAATATACTGCTACCAGTTTTTCTCCTTTAGAAGCTTTGGTCAAGGATATATTGTCGGCAACGCGCAAGTCGTTTCTAAACCAAATTAGGTTGTTCATGTTGTTGAGTTTAAAAAATATCTTTTCGAATTTGAATGTTCATTTTAATAGTCCTGGCCTATTGCATGCTAGACTTGTTCCTTCTGCAACGCTCACTACAAAATTTTACTTGCTCCCAATCTCTTTCCCATTTTTTACGCCAAGTGAACGGTAATCCACAGCGAGCGCATATTTTTTGGGGCAACTGTTGTTTTTTATGAGCCACTTTCTAAAATATGGGTTGTTTCATAGGGTCTGGCATAAGCAAAGCGATGTAAAAGATCGGGCAATGCGTAACCGTCCAAACCAATGGTGGCTACGGTGTCCATTTTGTCCAATTGTACCCAACCATCTGCATGAATAGTATCTTCCGGTAAGTACAGATGCTCTATCGCCCCAATGATTAAAAGACAGTCATTTTCTGCTATCGTGTATTCATTAACATAACTACAGCCAATTTTTATGGCACTTTCCTGGACATATGGGGCCGGGAAATCATCCAAAAAGTCTTCGGTAAGATTTGTTTTTGAAAATTCCGATATACTCTCATCGTATTTAGCAGAAGTGTGGTGAGCATCCCCTAAAATATTTGAATTTACCTGGTTTACGGTAAAAAATCCAGATTCTTTAAAATTGATATAAGTATCTCGGCGAACGGTCAACGGTCGTAAGATGAATCCTAGCAAAGCTGGATTACTACCTATATGCACTACTGAATTGAAAATTGCTAAATTGGTTATTCCCTGACCGGACATAGTACCCAACAGATTGCAGGATTTATAACCGGTACAGCTGTTTACCAGATTGGCCCTGTACCTACCTTTCAGATTTTTAAGTTCTTCTTTGGTATAATGTTTCAAAGATTTAATTTTTTGTCTATCAAAAATAACCAATTGTTAAACATTTCTAGTTAAGGGAATATTAAATTGACCATGAGTCACATCGTTTGGGATAAGCTTAATACCATATATTTTCCTATTTTTATGGCCAAACCAAGTTATTTGCTAGATCCGTTGTAATCCATGAAAATTACCAAAAAGAGTATCGCCATCATTGGATCCGGTTTAGTTGGTTCATTGTTAGCTATCTACCTAAAGCAATACGGTCATAAAATCACCGTATTTGACCGTAGACCGGATATTAGAAATATAAATTTTTCCGGGCGCTCCATCAATTTGGCTATGAGTAATAGGGGTTGGAAGGCACTTAGAGAGGTTGGCATTGAAGATGAGATAAGAAAAATAGGAATCCCTCTAGACAAGAGGGCCATGCATGTTGTTGGTAAGGAGGAATATTTTCAAAAATATGGTAAAGAAGGGGAGGCTATATGGTCCATTTCAAGAGGCGTCTTGAACAAGCGGATGATAGACTTGGCGGAGCAGGCCGGAGTAGACTTTAGATTTAACGAGAAAGTCTGGGATGTAAATCTTCCCGAGGCTAAGATATATACTGGTGAGAGTGAGAAAAGTGAATGGAAAGCATACGACCATGATCTAATTTTTGGTTGTGATGGGGCATTCTCCAGAGTAAGACACAAAATGCAACGAAGAAGTCGGTTTGACTATTCACAGGATTTTATAGACGTTGGATATAAGGAACTCAGCATACCACCCAATGAAGATGGTAGTCACAAATTAGATAAAAACTCCTTTCACATATGGCCCAGGGGGAGGTTCATGTTAATTGCTATGCCTAATTTGGACGGAAGCTTTACCTGTACCCTTTTTATGCCCTTTGAAGGTGAAATTTCCTTTGAAAGTATAAAAACAAAGAAAGAGGCCCTTTCCTTTTTTAAAGAACATTTTCCAAACGTTAGAAAAGATATAGAGAATTTGACGGAGGATTTTTTCAAGAATCCTACCAGTGCCATGGTAACGATGAAATGCTATCCCTGGACTTATTGGGACAAAGTCGCCTTGGTCGGTGATTCTGCTCATGCCGTGGTACCTTTTTACGGACAGGGTATGAATGCAGGATTTGAGGATATTTATGTTTTGAATAGCATGATTAACAAGTATGGTAACGATTGGGAGTCTATCTTTCAGGAATATCAAAAGGAAAGAAAACCAAATGCGGATGCCATTGCGGAATTAAGTTATCGCAACTTTATGGAGATGAGCAGTAAGACCGCAAATCCAGAGTTTCTACTTCAAAAGAAAATTGAAAAACGTTTCGCATCCAAATATCCCGATAAATGGATTCCGGTTTATTCTCGCGTTACATTTTCTGAGAGGCCTTATGCGGAGGCGCTGGCAGTGGGCGATAAACAGGAAAAAATTATGCAAGAGGTAATGCAACTAGAAAATATTGATAAAGAATGGGATTCCAAGGAAGTTGAGGAGAAGATACTCTCGTTATTGTAACCTTAAATATTATCGCTCATTTTTCATCTCCGCCCTCCTCATGGGCATACCATCTATTAAGGTAAAAATCTCATCGGGCGGTACTATAAATTCTTTTTTCAGTTTAACCCCGCCATCCTTACCAATTAATAACAGTCCGTTATAATCTTTATCTGGAACCGACTTAGTGTTCATAGGGGTGGCACTACCTGAAATGTCAAATAATTTTCCGTTTGCATAGCGGAAAATAATTAAATTTCTTTCCAACAATTCTTTTTGACGGCTTTTAAGAAGGGATAGTTGTTCGTTTAAAACTGGGGATTCCGAACCCATCAGGAGGATTATCCGATTTTTCCATTTATAATCTGACAAACTTTGGGCATTGGAATTGGATGGTGTCAACATTAAAAAAAATAAAAGGATTATCAGATAACGCATATTTCTCTTCTCTCAACTCAAGATAATAAAAAAGCCATCCGGTATAGGATGGCTTTAAGAATAATTTAGAATATAAATTGCTTATAATTTTGAAAACATTTTTTGCATTTTCTCAGATTCTTCGTCCGCTAATGCCGGGTCTACCAATATGCGCCCACTATGCTCATCCGTTATAATTTTTTTCCTAGAAGCAATTTCTACCTGAACTTGCGGCGGAATCGTAAAGAAAGACCCTCCAGAAGCACCTCTTTCAATAGGTACTACGGCCAAACCGTTCTTAACGCTATTTCGGATACGGGCATAGGCTTTTACCAGACGCTCCTCTATTTTATCTTGAAACTTTAAGGATTCCTCCAACAACGCTTTTTCCTCTTTCTCTGTTTCCGCTAAAATAGCATCAAGCTCATTCTTCTTGTGCTTTAGATGAGCTTCGCGTTCCGCTAGACGTTCTTTGTTTTCGGCTATTACTTCTTTCTTTTGCTCTATTTGGGCTTTGAATTCCTTAATATGCTTTTCGGCCAACTGAATTTCCAATTCTTGAAATTCCAATTCTTTACTTATGGAATTGAATTCCCTGCTGTTCCGTACATTTTTTTGTTGCTCCGTATATTTTTTGATTAAAGCTTTAGCCTCATCTATAAGGTTTTTCTTGGCTCCAATTTCAAAATTGATTGTGTCTAAGTCAGTCTTTAGTTTGTCCATCCTAGTTCTAAGACCGAGTACCTCATCTTCCAAATCTTCAACTTCTAAAGGTAATTCTCCACGTACATTACGTATCTCGTCCACCCTGGAGTCAATTAATTGCAAGTCATATAATGCTCTTAACTTCGCCTCTACGGATGAATCTTCTTTTTTTGCCATACTTAAAAATACTTGATAGGATTTGTTATACTTTCCGATAAATGGATTGCAAAATTAGGAATTTTTTCCGTAAGATAATCAACTAAAATGTTTTTTGTAAACTGCTCAGTTTCAAAGTGTCCAATATCTGCAATGACCATCTGTTTTTCAGCTTCGTAAAATTGATGGTATTTAACATCCGCGGTAACAAAAACATCCGCGCCGGCAGCTTTGGCGGCACCAATGGCAAACGCTCCGCTACCTCCTAAAACTGCTATTTTTTTAACTGGTTTACCTCTAAGTTCGGAGTGCCTAACTACCGTAGCGTTCATTCTGGATTTTAGTTGTTTTAAAAACACTTGTTCCGAAATGCTTTCTTCCAGTTCTCCAATCATTCCCATACCAATATATTTATTGGTGTTTTCTAGTGTTTGTATTTCGTAAGCGACTTCTTCATATGGATGGTTCTTCAACAAAGCATCCAAAACCTTGGCTTCTACAGATTTAGTAAATACCACCGAAATCAACGACTCTTCTTCATAATGGGTACTACCTATAATTCCCTTTGTGGGATTCGCATTTTTTCCTGCTTTGTAACTTCCTGTGCCGGATACCTCAAAACTACAATTGCTGTAGTTTCCAATTTTTCCGGCCCCGGCGTTGAACAACTTCTTTTTTTAAATTTTGGGCTTTATCAACGGGGATGTATGTGGTAAGTTTTTTAATCGTATTTTTTTGAGGAATAAGGGCTTGAGTATTCTTGAGACTTATAACCTCGCATATCTTAGCATTTACACCTTCGGGACAATTATCCAAAGCGGTGTGAATAGCATAAATGGCAATATCGTTCTTTATGGCTTTTAAAACCGTGCGCTCCACGTAATTTTTACCAGTAATCTTTTTTAATCCGCTGAAAATAATTGGATGAAAACTTACAATGAGATTGCATTTTTTAGAAATAGCTTCGTCCACTACATTTTCTAAAGTATCTAGCGTTACCAATATTCCGTTTACCGTTGCGCCTTTGTTCCCGATCAATAAACCCACATTATCAAAATCTTCGGCATAGTCCAACGGAGCAAATTCCTCTAAAATACGGGTAATGTTATTTATGGTCATTTTCTTGGAATATAAGGTTTTCAAAGATAAAATATTATAATTTCGTTCCGATGCAAGTGTTGAGAAAACTTCTTTTCCCGGTTTCGTTGGTCTACGGTACAGTAGTACACTTAAGGAACCTCCTTTTTGATTCGGGAATTTTGAAATCCGAAACCTATAAAATTCTAACAATTTGCGTGGGAAATCTCAGTGTGGGGGGCACGGGTAAAACCCCCATGATAGAGTTGCTCATTCGTACCTTGGGCAAAGAAAATAGTATTGCCGTGCTCAGCAGGGGGTATAAGCGTAAATCAAAGGGTTTTCATCTCTCAGATCCAAAATCCACTATAACGGAACTTGGTGATGAACCTTATCAAATTCATTTAAAGTTTCCTGAAGTTTTTGTTGCGGTCGACACCGATAGAAGAAACGGAATTTCAAAACTCAAAAGCCTTATTAATCCCAAAGTAATTTTACTGGACGATGCTTTTCAACACAGATGGGTAAAGGCGGGTTTGAATATCCTTTTAACTTCATACGACAATCTTTATGTAGACGATTGGTTTTTACCAACAGGTAATCTCAGGGATGCGAAAAAGGAAGCTAATAGAGCGCAGCTTATAATCGTCACAAAATGTCCCGAAGACCTGTCTAAGTCGTCTGCCAATAAAATTATAAAAAAAATAAATCCAGTTGAGAATCAACTAGTTTTATTTACAAAACTGGAATATGACAAAGGCCTTAAGGGTCAGTCAGAGGTATTGGATATTAACCAATTACGGAATACGCAATTTACTTTGATTACGGGAATAGCCAACCCGGAACCTTTGGTTACTCATTTAAAATCTAAGGGATTAAAATTTGAACATTTGCCTTTTAAAGACCATCATTTTTTCACGGAAAAAGAGATAGAAAATCTTAAAAAGAAGCGGTTAATACTTACTACAGAAAAGGATTATGTTAGGTTGAACGGGCAGTTGGAAAATATTATTTACATAACCGTGAAGCATACCTTCCTTTTTGACGGACAGTTGACTCTGGAAAAAGCAATTCATGAATTTATGAAATAGCGTTCTTTGCTTTTTTGTCAAAAATATTCTCTCCTATTTTTTGATAGAAAATTTCAGGTTTGAAAGGTTTGGTCACCACGTCATTGCAACCTGCGGCATAAAAACTTTCTAAACTGTCATCCAAGGAAATAGCTGTTAACGCAATTATCGGGGTTTCTTGGTCAAATTGCCTTATCTGTATCGTAGCTTCTTCACCGCTTATACCAGGCATGTGAATGTCCATAAGTATTGCATCGTAGGTATTCTCTTTAGCCAGAACTACAGCCTCTTCCCCGTTGCTGGCAATATCACTGGTTATCTCTTTTTTACTTAGCATTTTCTTGGTAATCACCTGATTTATTTTGTTATCCTCCACAATCAACAGGTGAAGACCTTTAAAATTATAATCACGCTTCGTAATCTCGAATGATACGTCGTCTATCACATCATCCATGCTCTTCATATCGATTTCAAAGAAGAATGAGCTGCCTTCCCCAAGTTTACTTTTTAGTTCAATTTTACTTTGGAACAAGCCCAGTAAGCTTTTTACAATGGTAAGTCCCAATCCGGTACCACCATATTCTCTGTTAATTTGAATGGAACCCTGCTCAAAGCCTTCAAAAATACTTTGTTGTTTTTCTTTGGAAATACCGATGCCATTATCCTTTACTTCAAAATAAATGGTTACATCATCATCTTCTTTTTTCAATAGTTTGGTAATGACTTTGACTTCGCCATTTCTGGTGAATTTAATGGAGTTGCCAATCAAATTCATAAAAATTTGTGAAAGTTTTAATGGGTCGCTCATCAAGTGACCGGGAATATCATTGTCGTATTCTAAAACCAGTTTTGTATTGTTGGCCTTGGCGCTTTGCTGTAGGGATTCCATCACTTCATTCAACACCTTTTTCAGGTTGAATTCCATGTTTAGCGGTTCTAGCTTATTCGCATCAATTTTATTGATGTGAAGAATATCATTGATAAAGTTCAATAAGTAATCTCCAGAGAACTTAAGCGCTTTTAGGTGTTCCAGTTGGTGTTTGGAAGGATTCTCTTCCAGAAGCAAGTGTGTAAGCCCGGTAACGGCATAGAGAGGCGTCCTAAGTTCATGACTTACAGTGGACAAGAAATTGGTCTTGGCTTCCATAGCCTGTACGGCACCATCCCTTGCTATCGTTAACTCCTTGTTCTTGGTCTGTAACAGGTCGTTGGTTTTGAGTTTAATTTGATTGTTTCGGAACAAAGAAACAGCCAATAGGGAGATGATGGTCAAAAATGCTGCGGTTAGTATAGCCGTAATCTCCGATCGGTTTTGGGACTCGGTGAGCTCTTCTATTTTTGTTTCTTGCCTAGCTATCTCCTCTGTCTTAAAATCATCACGTATTTTATCTGCGGTTTTGGCCTCCATTTTTAATTTATCAACATTAAAAATAGAATCGTTTATTTGAAGAAGATTTTGGCTATTTGCCCATGCTTTTTGATAAAGCCCGAGCTTTTCATAGACGGTATTCAAATGCTCATTAGCTTCTTTGACATCTCTTGCAAAGTCATTGTTTCGTGCCAACTCTAATGCACTTTCGGCATATTTGGCACTCTCGCTGAGGTTGCCGGTTGTCAAATTCAATGTTGCAAGACCTAAATATGCTTGTACGGTAAAATAATCCTTTTCGTATAAATCCGTATTAACTATAAGGGAGTTAAAGTTTTTAGAGGCGCTGTCATATTTTTCTAGATTTAGATAAACCTGACCTTCAGCAAGTAAAATTCTATTGAAGAAGTTACGGTCATTGTTCAATTGTTTGGCTTCGTTGAGCATAAACAAGGCTTGAAAATTTTTATCACTCCTATACAACAATACGGCTTCAATATATTTGTGCATGGCGTCCCCATACGGATATGCAATATCCTTTAAAAGTACGCTGGCCCTATCCCAATAAAACTCTGTATCTCCTTCTCTATTCAATTGCAAGTATAACAGGGCAATTTCGTGTAAGCTGTCAATAAGAGCTTTTACATCCTCATTCTTTTCCGCATTGTTTGCTGCTTTATCTAAAGCCTCCAAGGCTAAATCTATCTTATTTTGATTCTTAAGTTTTCGTGCCTCAGTGAAATAAGGCTCTAAATCTTGATTTGGAATTGAATCCTGACCATAGAAGTTATGTACGGTCACTAAGAGTAGGAGAAGTAACAGAAGATGCCTAAGGCCTTTATTTATGATTGAGAAAATCAAATATGTTTTTTATTAATCATGAAGTTGATAAGATCGATAATTCTACTGCTGTAGCCTGTTTCATTATCGTACCATCCTATTATTTTAACCATTTTTCCAATAACGGAGGTCATCTTAGAATCAAACGTACAAGAGTAACAACTATTGTTTATATCTATTGAAACTATAGGATCTTTCGTATAAAAAAGTATATTTTTTAAATCATTGTTTGATACCCTTTCAAATGTATCATTAATTTCTTTAATAGTAATATCACGCTTTACATTGAAGGTAATGTCCGTCAAAGACCCATTCGGGACTGGAACACGGATTCCACAACCTCCAATAACTTTTGCCAAATCCGGGAAAATCCGGGTCAAAGCCTTAGCGGCACCTGTTGTTGTAGGTATGATAGACTGCGATGCAGCTCTAGCTCGCCTCAAATCGTTATGTGGTTGGTCATGCAAACTTTGATCACTGGTGTACGAATGAATGGTGGTGATGTATGCCTGCTCCACACCGCACAAATCGTTTATGACCTTTATCATTGGGGCCGCGTTATTGGTGGTGCAAGAGGCCGCAGATAAAATAGTATCGTCGCTTTCTATGATGTGTTCGTTTATTCCATAAACAATCATTTTAATATCATCGGCTTGTGGCGGGGCCGATAGAATTACCTTTTTAACACCATTTTTTAAGTGGAAAGATAGACTATCTCTATCCTTAAATTTTCCGGTACATTCTATGACCACATCTACTTCAGATGCCCCCCAATCTATATCTTTAGGATGTAAAAAATTGGTAAGCCTTATAGATTTTCCTTCAACTATAATATATTGCCCTTCATAGGAAATTTTATTTGAAAGTACCCCATGAATACTGTCATATTTAAGCAAATGTGAAAGTGTTCTGGCATCGGCAAGGTCGTTAGTTGCGACCACGTTAATATTTGAATTTTGCTGAAGCAAACGAAATAATGTCCTGCCAATCCTACCAAAGCCATTGATTCCAACATTCACTTTTCTCATGGGTCAGGTTTTATGGATTTGAAGATAAATTTCTAAACTATAGGATTTGAATGGGCCCAAGTAAATGAAATGGGACCCTTTTTGGCTTAAGATTTAAAGAATATGTTTGTGGGCTTTATATGAAGATCTTACCAAAGCACCACTTTCAACATGTCTGAATCCCATTTCCAAACCAATTTCCTCATATTTATTAAACTGGTCCGGTGTAATAAATTCTTTTACCGGTAAATGCTTTTTAGAAGGTTGTAGGTATTGCCCAATGGTCACCACATCAACGTCCACGCTTCGTAAATCTTCCAAAGTAGTTATAACCTCTTCCTCCAACTCTCCCAATCCGAGCATGATTCCGGACTTGGTTCTATTTATACCATTTACTTTCAAATACTTTAAAACTTCTAGGCTTCTTTCGTATTTGGCCTGTATCCGAACTTCCCTTGTCAATCTCTTTACAGTTTCCATGTTATGGGAAACAACTTCGGGAGCTACCTCTACAATACGATTCAAGTGCTTTTCTATTCCTTGAAAATCTGGAATAAGTGTTTCAAGTGTAGTGGCAGGATTCATTCTTCTGATGGCCTTTACCGTTTCTGCCCAAATGATAGACCCCATGTCCTTTAGGTCGTCACGGTCAACAGACGTAACCACGGCATGCTTTATCCCCATGATCTTGATGGAGCGCGCTACTTTTTCAGGCTCGGCCCAATCCACATTTTCCGGTCTTCCTGTTTTTACACCACAGAAACCGCAAGATCGGGTACAAATATTACCCAATATCATAAAAGTGGCCGTACCTTCTCCCCAACATTCGCCCATATTAGGGCAACTACCTGAGGTGCAAATGGTATGAAGGTCATACTTCTCGACCAAACCACGTAATTGCGTGTATTTTTTACCTGTAGGAAGTTTGACCCTAAGCCATTTTGGCTTGCCTTTAGGTGGCGCAACATTTTCCTTAATCGCTACGGACATACTTTTTTTTACAAATATACGAACTAAATTGAGGAAGCTATAGTTTGGACTTTGATGATAACAGGAAGGTTTTGAGGAAAAACGAATTTGATGTACAGCAGCTAATTACCTTCTGTTTCTTATGATTTCGGCCAATAATTTTTTCGCACGAAGTAGTTTTACTTTAACGTTGTTTACCGGCTCATTGAGCGAATCCGCCATATCTAAATAACTAAGCTCGTTAAAAAACCGAAGGTTAATTACTTCTTGGTAGTGGGGTTTTAACTTTTTAATATCCTGTAACAAATTGGCGAGGTTCTGTTCTTGTATGAGTCTATCTTCCATAGAGGGAGCATCGTCCAATACTTTTTTAATCGCATCGCCGTTTCCACGGTCATTGAAAAGGTTTCTTTTCCGCTTGCGCACTAAATCGATATGAATGTTTTTTGAGATAGCTATTAACCACGTTTTAAAAACATAGGATTCGTCATAGGTGCTTATCTTATCAAATGCTTTGGAGAAGGTTTGTATGGTTATGTCCTCGGCATCATTTTCATTTTCAGTACGTTTCAGCTGAAAACCGTAAACATCGTTCCAAAAAGTATCCAAAAGGCGACTAAAGGCTAGTTGATTACCTTTTTTGGCCTTTTTGATGGTTTCCTCTATACTTTCGGTTTTATTCAAAAAGAAATTTTAAAATAAGATTTTCAAATCATCCCTCTTCAGAAGATAATTCCTGACGGCAGTCCTGTTCGTAGGGCATTTTACCGCACATTCCACATGCTTCACCGTCCTGGTTTAAAAATGGGCTCTGACTGGCACAGGTGCCTGCAAACTTCCCATCCTTTTTTGACCATATCTTAATGGCTATTCCTGCAAAAGCAACTGCCAAAAGTCCAATGGTCAACAAAACTAATTTCATAACTATGATTTTGTACAAAGATAAAAAAATAAAGCCCCAATTAGGGGCTTTAAGACTTGTTTAAATATTACGTTAGTAAGAGATGTTTGCTACGATATTGTCCACCGTCGGATTAGTATTTCCACCTTTCGGTTCTATAGTTATATAGCCCACGGCATTTTTCGCATAAGGTAGAGCTTTAAGATTCTGACCGTCTCCAGCTTCCTCTAAAATTCCTAAGTTGATCATTTCGCCATTAACTTCTGCCCACATCTGAAAACACTGGTCCTCCGGAAGATTAGGTAATTTACTTACGTTTATATAAGATAATTTCTTAACTGGATTAATATAAGCTACGGCTTTAAGTTCCTTTGCTTTTTTATTCCCGCTAACATTATATTTTTTAGTTCCTGGATTATTTAAAACAATGAATTGGTTTCGCACATCCTCCAATTGCTGCTTCATATCCTCTTCAAGGAGCTTTATTTTATTGCTCACCATAATATTTTCTTCTTGAAGGTCTTGGTTCTGATCCCAAAAGAAATACGAGAAACTGGCGAACATTATTGCTGCAAAACTAGCCGCAATGGCATATCTGAAGAATTTTTTCCTTCCTTGGCGCTCAGAGCGTATTCTGAAAATTATCTTTTCCTTTAGACCTTCGGGTGATTTTATGGCGTGCAGTTTAGCGAATGTCTCCAAGTTTTCCTGAAGTTCATTGTAGGTATCCCTTACTTCTGGATACATAGCGATATAGCGCTCTACTTGAAGCGATTCTAATTCCGTTGTATCACCTAATAAATAGTTTTCCAAAAGGTCGGAATCCAAGAATGTTTTTATTTTTTCTTTCATCACATTACATTTAATAGAAGTAGAATCATTGCAGGGCCGTATATCTTACGGAGTTCCCTGAGTCCAATTTTAAGTCTGGATTTAATCGTTCCCAAGGGTATGTCCAATTCATCACTGGCTTCTTGTTGTGTCATCCCTTGAAAAAATAATGCTTCTAGCACTATTTGATATTTATCTTCAATCTTATCCAAGTTCTCCTGTACGTCCATGAACTCTGGCCTGATACTATCAACTCCTAAATTATATACGTCAGAAACATCTATTTGGATTTCCTTATCGGATTTTGTGTTGACACTCCTTAATTTATCAATAGCCGTATTTCTGGTTATACGGAAAAGCCATGTAAACAGTTTAGCTTTTGATGGGTCATAGGAGTCTGCTTTTTTCCAAATTTTAATGAAACTCTCCTGTACAACATCCTGGGCCAGTTCAGGGTCACGAACTACCTTGTTGGCCACGCCCAGTAACGTATCCGCATAGTTATCGTACAACAACGAAATGGCCTTTTCATTTCGCTCCTGCAGTAGTTCCACTATATGTTTTTCAAGTAGTGTGCTCATAAGTAACAGATGAACCAAATCTCTTTGGCTCCAAAGATCCAAAAGGCTTAGTTGAACCGTATATCAATAAACGCTAATTTATAAAATTGATTGTTAAAGAGGCGTTATCTAAAAATATAAATCTCATAAGTGCACAGCTGGTAACTGTTCACTTAGTTTTTGGTTAGTTTGGTTTGGTATAACCCTCGTGATTCTTATTACGAGGGTTATTTTATTAGGTTGACTTCCGGAACAATCATAATCCCGAATTTGATTTTGACATTATCTATAATGTTCAATGCCAAGTCCATTATTTCAGCACCGGTGGCATTCCCGTAATTGACTAGCACCAAGGCCTGGTTTTTATGCACTCCGGCATCCCCAAAACGTTTCCCCTTAAAACCACATTGCTCTATAAGCCATCCCGCAGGAATTTTATATTCCTTTTCAGAAACTTTATAAAAGGGTGCTTCGGGGTGTTCCTCCATAAATTTTTCGAATTCTTTTTTTGAAATTATCGGGTTTTTGAAAAAACTTCCGCTATTTCCGATTTTCTTAGGGTCTGGTAATTTACTGTTTCTAATGGCGATTACCGCGTTAGAAATGTCCCTTATCGTAGGATTTTCAATATTATCCTTATGCAATTCTTGTTCAATTGCACCGTAACTTTTATTTATCTCATGATTCTTTTTCGATAGTTTGAAGCTGACAGAAACAATCACGTAAGTATCCCTTCCTTTATTTTTGAAAAACGATTCGCGATAACCAAATTGACAATCCTTCAAGAAAAAAGTTGTCAATTCTAAATTTTCCTTGTGTAAAGCTTCACAGCTAACGAACCTGTCCTTCAATTCTACTCCGTAAGCCCCAATATTTTGAATGGGTGCCGTACCGGTATTACCCGGTATTAAGGATAGATTTTCCAATCCGCCATAGCCATGGTCCAAAGTCCACAATACCAATTGATGCCAATTCTCACCGGCCATCGCTTTCAAAACAATGCTATTCTCATCCTCTTCAACTACCCGAATCCCTTTGATGTTTACATAAATTACTAGGGCGTCAATATCTTGGGTCAACAACATGTTGCTTCCCCCGCCGAGTATAAATTTATTGGGATAATCTTGAAACTTTAAAACCTTGATAAGTTCCTCTATAGAAGTAATTTCCACAAAAAAACGCGCCTTAGCAGCTATACCAAAGGTATTATAGTTCTTAAGTGAAAAATCCTCTATAATTTTCATTAGCCTATGTAGCTTTTTAGAGCTTCACCTAGAATGAATACGGCCCTTTTAAGACTATCCTGATCTAAGACATAGGCGATTCTTATTTGATTCTTGCCAAGACCGTCCGTTGCGTAAAAACCTGCCGCTGGTGCCACCATTACGGTTTCATCGTTAACCCGAAAGTCCTCAAGTAGCCATTGTGCAAAATCATCTGCATCCTGTATTGGTAACTCTGCAATACAATAGAATGCACCTTGCGGACGAGCAACTTTCACCCCTTCTATCTTCTCCAGTTCAGCTATTAAAAGGTTCCTTCGGGCTACGTATTCCGTTTTTACCTCGTCAAAATAGCTTTGTGGCGTTTCTAATGCCGCTTCGCTCGCTATTTGGGCATATGTTGGAGGGGACAAACGTGCTTGACCAAATTTTAAGGCGGTTGCAATGAGCTCCTTGTTCTTTGATACTAGAAAACCAATGCGTGCGCCACACATGCTGTATCGCTTGGATACGGAATCTATAATGATAGCATGTTCGTCCAAACCTTCTTCCTGTAAAATAGAATAATGTTCCCTGTCGTCATAGGTAAACTCACGATATACTTCATCCGCTATCAAATAGAGGTCGTGTTTTTTAACGATACGGGCAAGCTTTTGAATTTCTTCCTTACTGTAAAGGTAACCAGTAGGGTTACCGGGGTTACATATTAAAATCGCTTTGGTCCTTGGAGTTATCAGCTGTTCAAAATCCTCAATTGGCGGTAGCGCAAAGTTGTCCTCAATTTTAGAAACGACTGGAACCACTTTAATCCCACAGGCGGTTGCAAAGCCGTTGTAATTTGCATAAAATGGCTCGGGAATGATAATTTCATCATCGGTGTCGGCAATACTGCCCATGGCAAAGGACAAAGCTTCAGAGCCACCGGTTGTTACGATGATATCATTGGCAGCAACATGAATAGCATTTTTTGCATAATATCCTGCGACCTTTTCCCTAAATGATTCCGAACCTTCCGTCCTGCTGTATTCAAGTACGGAGAGTGTATTGTTCTTTACTGCATCTAAGGCAATTTGAGGTGTTTTTATATCAGGCTGACCAATGTTGAGGTGAATTATCTTTGCTCCCTTTTTCTTAGCGTTCTCTGCAAAAGGAACTAATTTTCTGATGGGGGATTGGGGCATGGCTTGCCCTTTTTTGGAAACTGACGGCATTTACTTTCTATTTTACACAAAAGTGGGAAATCCTTACCGTTCGTACAATAATAGAGGCTTTTATTTACTTTACTGAAAGAGATGTTAAAACTTACAAATGAATGAGAAAAAGTCGTAACTTGAAGAAAGTTAGTCCATTAGGAAAGGTAATGTTGAGAAATATTCTACATACGGTCTTAATAGTATTGTTCATGCTACCCATTGCGATGCAGGGACAACAGTTTTCCATTCCATATAATGTAAAGTATGAAAAGCTCAATTTTGAGCTCATCAATAATTTAATTGTAATTCCACTGGAGGTCAATGGAACGCAACTGTCCTTTGTTTTGGATTCTGGGGTCAGCACGCCCATTTTGTTTAATTTGACCGATCAAGATTCCATTCAATTACGAAATGTTTCGGAAATCACTATAAATGGACTAGGAGACGGGGAGGCTATAAGTGCTTTGAGCTCAACCGGTAATTTCTTCAGGCTTGGAAGTATGAAAAATCCCTCTCAAAAATTATTTGTGGTTATGGACGCGAATATTAATTTTTCGCCCAGTTTGGGTATTCCAATCCATGGCATAATCGGATATGATCTTTTTAAGGATTTTATAGTAGATGTAAATTACGGCACCAAAACTATAAAGTTTTTTGACCCAGAATCCTATGTTTACAAACCGCATAGAAAAGCACAAACCTTGGATATTTCATTAGTTGCCAGGAAGGCTTATCTGAATGCCAGTATCGATTTAAAGGATAATTCGGAATTGAAGGTTAAGATGCTCTTGGATACGGGGAGTAGTGATGCCATTTGGTTATTTGAAGACGAACGTATAAAGTTACCGGAAAAATACTACGAGGATTTTCTCGGAAAAGGACTCGCTGGGGATATTTATGGCAAACGCACAAAAGTTAACCGTATTAAGATTGGAACTTTTGACTTGGAAGATGCCAAGGCTGCATTTCCAGATATGTTGACCTTCAACGCTATCAAGGATTTAGGTAATAGAAACGGAAGCTTAGGAGGAGAAATTTTGAAACGGTTCAATATTATTTTTGACTATCCAAACGAGAAAATAACGCTTAGGAAAAACGCCAATTTTAAAAAGCCCTTTCATTATAATATTAGTGGAATTGACTTACAGCATGCCGGGATGCGTTATGTCTCCGAACGTATTGCGAGTACAAATGGGGTAGTTTATAATGAGGAGCGTACCTATGGTGATGTTCAAATCATTCTTCAGAATGCGACAAAAATTAGCCTAGTTCCAGAAATTGTAGTTTCTGCGATACGTGCGGGTAGTCCGGCCCATTCTGCGGGACTAATGGAAGGAGATATAATCTTGGCTGTAAACGGGAAGCGAATTCATAGGTACAAACTGCAAGAGGTCATGCAAATGCTTAATGATAACCAAGGGAAACGTGTTAAGGTCTTGGTAGAGCGCTATAATCGAGATTTACTGTTCAGCTTTGTTCTAAAGGATTTGTTCAAATAAAAAAGCCCGAAAAATTCGGGCTTTATTTTTATAATTTCTTTCCTATTATTTAGTTCCGGTGCCGGAATCCTTTACTTCTCCCTTAATTTTTAAGACCTTGGTTGGAGTATCGGCATTGGAAATAACCGTAATCGCCTTTCTAATTGGACCAACACGGTTCGTGTCATACTTCACTTGAATTTCACCACTTTTTCCAGGTAGTATCGGATCTTCCGGTTTCTTAGGAATGGTACAACCACAACTGGAACTTACTTTACTTATAATCAACGGCGCATTTCCGGTATTCGTGAACTCAAAGATGCGAATGCCGTCGGAACCTTTAGCGATTTCACCGTAATCTACAGTTTCACTTTTAAATTCAATTTTAGCGGCCGTATCTTGTGCTGTTACACTTAATCCAAGTAGACCTACAAATAATACAAGTACTATTTTTTTCATCATTTTTAGTTTTGGGTGGACCTCAAAATTAAATCTTTTCAGATGAACCTCAAAATCCTTTTCTTATACTCTAACGTTACTTATTTTTGTTTCGTATTTAATATGGGGTTCAAAACTGCTGAAAAGGTCCTTTTAACATATCTTTTCAGCCCTATTTGTTCTTCAAGCCTTTGTGTTCAAAAACTATTCCAAAAATGGAAATTCCATCAAAATATGACCCCAAACGTGTAGAGAGTCAATGGTATGACTACTGGATAAATAACGAATATTTTTATTCTAAGCCAGATGACCGTGAGCCTTTCACTATTGTTATTCCTCCACCCAATGTGACAGGGGTATTGCACATGGGACATATGCTCAATAATACGATTCAAGATGTCTTGACAAGAAGGGCTCGCCTTATGGGGAAAAACGCCTGTTGGGTGCCAGGAATGGACCACGCCTCTATTGCTACGGAAGCTAAGGTGGTTGCTAAACTGAAGAAAGACGGGATTTCAAAATCCGATTTGACACGGGCAGAATTTTTAAAGCACGCTTGGGATTGGACCGACGAATACGGGGGGTTATATTGGAACAGTTGAAAAAATTGGGATGTTCCTGCGACTGGAACAGAACAAAATTCACGATGGATGACGATATGTCAGCCTCGGTTATCAAAGTTTTTGTAAATCTTTTTAACAAAGGTTTGATTTATAGGGGTCATCGCATGGTGAATTGGGACCCCGAGGCACAGACAACCTTATCCGATGAGGAAGTGATTTATGAGGAAAGACAGGGCTTATTGTACTATCTGGCGTATGAAATTGAAAATTCTGATGAAAAAGTAATTATAGCCACGACGAGGCCAGAGACCATTTTGGGAGATACTGCAATATGTATCAATCCTAATGATGAGCGCTTTCAGCATTTGAAGGGTAAAAGGGCAATTGTCCCTATCGCCAACCGTGTTATACCTATTATCCAGGACGAATACGTGGACATGGAATTTGGTACGGGTTGTTTAAAAGTAACACCCGCACATGATACCAATGATAAGGCTTTGGGGGAAAAGCATCAGCTAGAAACTATCGATATTTTTAACGATGACGCAACGCTGAACAGTTTTGGTTTGCATTACGAGGGAAAAGATAGGTTTGCCGTTAGAAAAGAAATCGCAAGGGAACTGGAAGAGAAAGGATTCTTGGTCAAGACCGAAAATTATGTAAATAAAGTAGGGACCTCTGAACGCACCAAGGCAGTAATAGAACCCAAACTTTCCGATCAATGGTTTTTAAAGATGGAGGATTTGGCGAAACCTGCATTGGACGCGGTAATAACAAGCGGGGATGTAAAACTCTATCCTAAAAAATTCGAGAACACGTACAGGCATTGGATGGAAAATGTTAGGGATTGGAATATTTCCAGACAGCTCTGGTGGGGTCAACAAATACCGGCTTATTATTTTGGGGACGGTCAAGACGATTTTGTGGTGGCTGAAACGCCGGAGGATGCGCTGGAATTGGCCATAGCTAAATCCAAAAATCCTAATCTTAAAGTGGAAAACCTGCGTCAGGATTCTGATGTGTTGGACACTTGGTTTTCTTCGTGGCTCTGGCCCATAAGTGTCTTCGGTGGAATTTTGGAACCTGATAATGAAGAGGTTAATTATTATTATCCGACCAATGATTTGGTAACCGGACCGGATATCTTATTTTTCTGGGTGGCTCGTATGATAGTTGCAGGATATGAATTCAGGGGAGAACGTCCGTTTGAAAATGTATATTTTACCGGCTTAGTGAGGGACAAACAACGAAGAAAAATGTCCAAATCCTTAGGAAACTCTCCGGACGCCTTACAACTCATTGATAATTATGGTGCCGATGGCGTTAGGGTAGGGCTTTTATTGAGTTCTGCGGCCGGAAACGATTTAATGTTCGATGAAGACTTATGCCAGCAAGGCAAGAATTTTGCCAACAAAATCTGGAACGGATTCCGATTAATTAAAGGTTGGGAGGTCAAAGACATACCGCAGCCTGAAGCCTCCAAGCTTGGAATTGAATGGTATACCGCCAAATTAAATCAGACTTTAGCCGAAATTGAAGATCATTTTGGTAAGTACCGTATCTCAGATGCGCTGATGACCATTTACAAGCTGGTTTGGGACGATTATAGCTCTTGGCTACTGGAAATAATTAAACCTGCCTATCAACAACCCATTGACTATACTACGTTCTATGCGGTCCTTCACTTATTCGAGCAGAATTTAAAGCTGTTACATCCTTTTATGCCATTTCTTACAGAGGAGGTTTGGCAACATGTTGCCAAACGGACACCAGAGGAGGCTTTGGTCGTTGCGCAATGGCCAAAAGTAACGAAGCACAATAAGCAATTGATAACCGAATTTGAATTCGCAGCCGAGGTTATTTCGGGTATTCGTACGGTTCGCAAAGAGAAGAATATTCCCATGAAGGAGACGTTGGAACTTTCTTTATTGAATGAGGAAAATGTCACTAGGGATTGGGACGTAATTATCGCTAAACTTACCAATTTATCGGAAATTAATTACGTAGATAGTCCTGTGGACGGTGCTTTGACCTTTAGGGTAAAAAGTAACGAGTATTTCATACCGGTTAGTGGCGCCATTGACGTGGTGGCTGAAATAGCAAAAATTCAAGAGGAGTTACAATATACAAAGGGCTTTTTGAACTCCGTTCAAAAGAAATTGTCCAACGAGCGTTTTGTGAACAATGCCCCGGAACAGGTAATTGCCATAGAGCGAAAAAAACAAGCGGATGCGGAAGCCAAGATAGAAACCTTGGAAAAAAGTTTAGCAAGTCTACAATAAGTCAGAAGGACAAGTATTATCTATTCGAATCTTGGATTAATTAATTAACTATTTTACATATTTTTTTATTTAAATTTTAATTTCTTCTTGTTGGAAATATAGGATTTTACGTTCTTTGTTTAAAATGATTCTAAATAATGAAAAAACAACGTGAACGCTCCAATAAAATGCGTACCTACCACAGGTATTTGGGGTTCTTTCTTGCAGGTATTATGGCCGTTTATGCCCTTAGTGGTATCATCTTAATTTTTCGAGACACCGATTTTTTAAAGAACGAATACAAGAATGAAAAGCAATTGGAAATCGGTCTCACTCAGGAAAAAGTTGGCGAAGCATTGAAAATTCGAAATTTGAAATTTCAGAAAAGCGAAGGAGAAATCGCCAGCTTTGAAAATGGTACATACAACACGAATACTGGAATGGCCGAATTTACAACGAAGCGTTTACCCTTGGTTTTGGATAAAATGACGCATTTGCATAAAGCTAAATCTGCCGATCCACTTTATTTTTTGAATATATTCTTCGGTTTGTCCCTTTTATTTTTTGTGCTTTCTTCATTTTGGATGTTCCTCCCCAATACGACGATTTTTAAGAAAGGTCTTTATTTTACGGCAGCAGGAATGATACTTGTATTTGTGCTCTTGTATCTCTAAGTTTTGTATCTTATCATATAAAATTTGATAAGAACATCATGAAAGAATTACGAAAAGAGGAAATAAAACAAGAAGTCTTCGATCTCTATGATGCCTACGCGCACAACAAACTGCAAAGAAGGGAATTCATGGAGAAACTCTCCTTATACGCGGTAGGGGGTGTAACGGTTGCATCATTAATGAGTTTTTTAATGCCTAATTATAAGGATACTTTCTTGGTGGATAAACAAGACCCTAGATTGGAAAGTGGCTTTATCACGTATAATTCTCCAAAGGGAGGCGGTGAAATCAAAGGGCTTCTGTCCAAACCCGCAAAATTTGACGGAAAACTGGGTGGTATTGTAGTAGTCCATGAAAATCGTGGGCTCAACCCATATGTAGAAGATACGGCAAGACGTGCTGCGTTGGAAGGTTTTATAACATTGGCACCAGATGCCTTAAGTCCCTTAGGTGGTTATCCGGGTACTGATGATGAGGGCAGGACAATGCAAAGAAACCGTGATCGTAACGAAATGTTGGAGGATTTCATAGCTGCATTTGACTATTTGAAAGCACATGAGGATTGCAACGGAAAAATAGGAGTGGTAGGATTCTGTTTTGGCGGATGGATTTCGAATATGATGGCCGTTAGGGTGCCCGAGTTGGCCGCTGCCGTTCCGTTTTATGGAGGGCAACCTACGGAGAATATAGACCGAATAAATGCTCCTCTAATGCTTCATTACGCCGGGCTGGACGAACGCGTGAATGCAGGTTGGCCTGCCTATGAGGAAGCGTTGAAGAAATACGGTAAATCCTATCAGGAATTTACCTATCCCGATGTAAATCATGGATTTCACAATACAAGCACACCACGCTATGATGAGCCGGCCGCTGAATTGGCATGGGGTCGGACCATGGATTTTTTCAAAAAACATCTCAGTTGAAAATAATTCGATTTTTTTGTAATCACTAGGTTAATTTGTAGGAATTGTTTTGCCCTAAAACGCTCTACATTAGCCTGTCTTAACTATTTATTAAATTCCAGTAACTTTGTAGACGCTATAAAAAAGAAAAACATGAGGTCTACATTTATATTTACAATTGTCTTAGTTATTTTAAGCTTAGGCTGTTCTACCGATTCCATGGACAGTTCTATGAATTCTGATGAGGATTTAATTCAAGCAACTGCCCCTAGGACAAACATTACTGATGCTGCTTTTGAACAAGCTTTAGTAGAACTTGGCTACGATGATGTTGTAGATGGCACCGTGATAACCGCCGATATCGCTGAGGTTAATTCTTTGGTGCTTAATGATAAGGGTCTAACCGATTTATCTGGAATTCAAGATTTTAAGGCTTTGGATAACCTTTGGGTCAACGATAATGAAATAGTATCGCTTGATGTTTCGTCCAATATACTGTTGAAGTTCATCTTCATTGAAGATAATGGATTGACCTCGTTAAGTCTCCCTGCTTCTTCTATTTTGGAGAAAGTGAGTGCCTTTAATAATAACCTCACTTCCTTGGACATTACAAGCAATACCGGTCTACAAGTTTTGAGTTTGGCCAATAATGCCATTTCTGCTATCGACATATCTAATGTTCCCAATGCTTTTCAATTAAATACATTTTCAATTGAAGAAAACCCTTTGACATGTATAAAAGTAAATGAGTTTCAATTGGAAAGCATACCTGATCAATGGACAAAAGATGTGGAGGATATTTTTGCATTGGTATGCAACTAGTTTGGTCTTCTCAGTTTTACGTCTTGGACAAACTAATAAAAATCCATATAATATAAATCTTATAGAGCCAGTAATTAGGTCATTAGAGGACACGGGGTATTCACATATTTTATATTCTTTCTTCTTATTAACCAATAAAAACTAATAGTATGAGAAGTCTTTTGTAGCTAGTGGCCGTTATTTGTATAATTATTTGGATTTTAGGTATAGTTCCTGGTCTAGCAACAGGGAGTTTGGTCCATATTCTTTTGGTTATCGCGGTAATAGTGATTCTATACAACGTAATTTCTGGACGTAAGCCCTTATAGTCCATATTAAAATATTTGATCATCCCATGGTTAAGACTTTAAAGCCTAAACCATGGGATTTCTTTTTCCAACTTCCGAGTCTTTCTTAATTGTACAGAGCATTATTGTTTCATATCTTTATGAAAACCCTTCTTGTATGAGAAATAAAGCTTTATTGGGACTTTTCTTAATTGGGGCCATTATGCAGGCTCAAGAAAAGATTTTAAATATTCTTCCTGCAGAAATTCAAATAAAAACTGCCGTCTTACCAGCTCCTGAAGCAGAAAAAGATAAAGCAATGGTATATGGGTATAATAACGAGGGGGAATTGATAGTTTTAAGAGAGGGCAGCAATAATTTAATATGTCTGGCCGATGATCCTCAGAAAGAAGGTATAAGTGTATCCTGCTATTCTAAAAAATTGGAGCCGTTTATGAAGAGGGGCAGGGAGCTTACCGCTGAGGGAAAAAACTTTAAGGAAAAACGGGAGATAAGGGGAATGGAAGTTGCCCAGGGCATATTGGAAATGCCCAAGGAACCTAGCATGACCTATATTTATTATGGCAGTGAAGAGGCCTACGATGACGAAACGGGAGAACTAGGGGACGGCCAGTTCCGCTACGTCATATATACGCCCTTTGCTACTACGGAGTCAACTGGATTGCCGGACAAGCCCCACGCCAAAGGAATGCCTTGGTTGATGGATCCAGGAACATTTCGAGCACATATAATGGTAGGGCCGTTCAATTAGATTTAAGGTTCCATGGAAACTTATGCAACTGCATTGCTCTATGCTATCCCGTTTTTTATGCTGCTCTTAGGAGTGGAAATCGCCTACGGTCATTTTGTAAAAAATCAAAAGCATAAGGTGCTGGATTCCGTATCCAGTATAAGTTCAGGGCTCACAAACATTATTAAGGATTCTCTTGGAATAGGCGTTGTGATTATTACCTATCCCTACCTTCTGGAGCATTTAGCCATTTATGAAATTGAAAACACCTGGGTAGTTTGGGTAATCGCATTTGTAGTTATAGATTTTGCGGGTTATTGGAACCATCGATTGAGTCATAAAATCAATTTCTTTTGGAATCAACATGTAATACACCATAGCAGTGAGGAATTTAATTTGGCCTGTGCGCTGCGGCAATCCATTTCAAATCTTTTGGGTTATTTTCCATTTTTGTTACTGCCCGCTGCATTAGTGGGCGTTCCTAATGAGGTTATTGCTGTTTTAGCTCCTGTGCACTTATTTGCACAGTTTTGGTATCACACGCAACACATTGGTAAAATGGGATGGCTAGAATACATAATTGTTACACCGTCCCAACATAGGGTACATCATGCAATCAATCCAGAATATATCGATAAAAATCTGGGACAGTTATTATGTGTCTGGGATAGGTGGTTTGGAACTTTTCAAGAAGAGTTGGACGAGGTGCCTCCTCAGTATGGAGTATTGAAACCTGCCGCCACGTGGAACCCTATTCATATCAATTTTCAACACGTTTGGAGATTAATGCAGGATGCATGGCGTACGAAGAGTTATTGGGATAAAATGAGAATTTGGTTTATGCCCACTGGTTGGCGACCAGAGGACGTTAAAGAAAAGTATCCGGTTGCGATTATTGAAAATGTCTATGATTTTGAGCGTTACGCTACCCCAAGCTCCAAGCTCTTCAATGCTTATATTATTTTTCAATTACTATTTACGACCGGCATGTTGCTCTTCATGTTTTATAACTATTCACAAATAGGGCTAGAGTCGCTTTTCCTCTTTGGAGGTTTTGTATTTCTGGGTATTTATGGGTATACCAGTTTAATGGATGGTGCTCCATATGCCATCTGGGTTGAAATTACTAGAAGCGTGGCTGGAATAGTATTTATAGTTCTAAACGGGGATTGGTTTGGCTTGAATTCCTATTTCCAACAGGGAAGCCTTTTGATTATTATTTATTTTTTAATCACTTTGTTGGGAGCAGTTTACTTTACTTTTAAGAATAAATCGATTTTACACGATAGCCTTACTATAAATTAGAAAAATGATTAGACCCTATATTTTAGCTGAAACCAATTGGAAGGCACTGAAAGACTCCCGTTTTGATTTAGCAATTCTTCCATGGGGTGCCACGGAAGCCCATAATTATCATTTACCATATGCAACGGATAATTATCAAGCGGACTCCATCGTCGCAGAATCTGCTAGAATAGCATGGGAAAGTGGGAGCAAGGTAATTGTTTTACCCACAATTCCCTTTGGAGTAAATACAGGACAGCATGATATTTATCTGGATATCAATATTAACCCTAGTACGCAATTGGCCATATTAAGGGATATTATAACTGTTTTGAACCGACAGGGAATACACAAATTGCTAATTTTTAATGGACACGGCGGCAACGGCTTTAAACCATTAGTTAGGGAGTTGGGTCTGGAATTTCCACAAATGTTCATCAGTTTTTGCTTCTTTCCACAAATGGTGGATAAAGCTGAATACTTTAAAGAAAAAGGTGATCATGCGGATGAAATGGAAACCAGTTTAATGCTTCATTTGCATCCGAATCTTGTGCTGCCCAAAGGAGACTGGGGGAGTGGTAAAGCCAAGAAATTCAGGATACAGACATTAAATGAGGGTTGGGCCTGGTCAGAACGTCAATGGTCTAAAGTTACCGTAGATACGGGTGTAGGTAATCCAGAATTTGCCTCAGCTGAAAAGGGGAAAAGATTTTATAATGATATCTGTTTGAAGTTAAGCGAATTTTATACCTCGCTCTGTAAGGCAGATTTGGACGATTTATATGAGTAGTGACTAGGGCGATAGACGGCTAAGTTCAGATTTGACCAATTTTATATATGCCTTCATAGCTTGGTCCCCGGTTATGTTTTTGGCCTGTATGAGCGCATTGGCCTTAAAAGCATTAATTAATGGAGTCTTACTCCCGGGATGGTCAAAATTTTCGTTGGCAATTTTATAATATGCATATAGTTTAAGCAACAAATCTGCTGGAATCGGTCTTTCATAATTATTAACGATTTCAACGGCCTCCTGAAAATCAATAAGTAGCTTCTTCTTTTTCATTAGGATTGACATATGATGCGATACATGTTTGTGCCCCTTTCACTTTTTGATTCAGCGTTACATTAATTTCGCAATCTAAGGGTAAAAATAAATCTACTCTTGAACCAAATTTAATAAATCCTGAATCATCTCCCTGCTGAACACTCTCACCTTCTTCTGCATAGTTAACAATGCGTCTGGCCATTGCACCTGCTATTTGCCGATATAGGATATCTCCGAACTTAGGCGTGCGAACAACTACGGTTGTTCGCTCATTTTCCTCGCTAGATTTGGGATGCCAAGCCACCAAATATTTTCCACGGTGATACTTTGAGTAACGGATGTAACCACTCGCCGGGTATCGCGTTACGTGCACGTTCGTAGGGGACATAAAAACGGATACTTGCTTGCGTTTATCTTGAAAATATTCATTTTCTTCAACCTCTTCAATTACTACTACCTTGCCATCTACGGGAGACAATATCTCATCAAAGCTTTTGGCCGTTATCCTTTTTGGGTTTCTAAAAAATTGTAGGACAAGAAGTAACAAAACCACGCCAAATATTTGAATCGATAATTTGAGCCAAGGAATATTAATAAAATAATGCGCTAGAAGAACTCCCAAGCCAACCAGAAAAAAAGTAGTCAATATGATTTTTTGACCCTCTTTATGAAACATAGCTAAAAATATTTAAAGTTAAGTAGGCAAAGGGCGCAGCAAAAACAAGGCTATCCAAGCGATCTAACATTCCACCATGACCAGGCAATATTGCCCCACTATCCTTTACTCCGGCCATACGTTTAAATTTAGATTCTATCAAATCCCCAAAACTACCGGCTACAACGATCACTGCAGCAAGAATCATCCACTGCCAAGGACTTATTATCGGTTCCTTGGTTCCCATTATATAGGCCGCTACTAGTGCAAATATAAAACCTCCCACGGTTCCTTCAATGGTTTTTTTTGGAGAAACCGAAGGGAATAATTTTGTCCTGCCAATGCTTCTCCCCACCAAATATGCAAAAGAATCATTGACCCATATGAGAATGAAGATACCCATAATCAAGAGTTTGGCAAACGCATCGTTTTTATATGGAATCATGGTAAGAAAAATGCATCCACCTCCTATATAAAAGAGACCTATAATGAATTTGTGAAGTTTCGTGAAATATTTCTCTTTTTTAGAATAGAGATAAAATAAAAGTGCAATATCAATTCCTATAGTTATTACCATAAGAATATTTATCAAAATTTGGTCACTTACGAAGTATATAAAGGCCCACCAAATAGCCAAGTAAGCCGCAAATATGTGATAGCCTTTTAAGCTAACGAGGCGTTTGTATTCGTATAAACAAGCTAGACCAAATGTCATGAAAAGAAAATCAAAGGCATCTGTACTGAGGAAAACGGCGGATAATAATAAAATGATATAAACCGCCCCTGTAAGTGCTCTTCTTAAAACTTCCTTCATACTATAAATCTTCCAGAAGTAAAAGATAAAGATTTTTAGTACTACTTCCGTAAGTTAGGAAATCATCAGAATTTTCTTTTGTTGCTTTAAAATGTTTTAAGGTAGTGATGTTGGCAGGTATTTTTGGACCATATTTCTTTTTAATAATTTTTAGTCCTTCGCCAATAGATTCCACGAGTTGACTTGTGGTGGCGTAAACAACAACGTTACTAGGTAGTTCGTTCAATTTTTTTTCGTTCAACTGGTTAGAACAAACTAATATAGACCCGTTCTGCGCTACCAGATGCTCACAGGTTGTAAAGAATACTTCGCTTTCTTTTGATTTTTCAGTGAAGACAATATCCTCCTGACTGAATTTTTGAACCAATCGGTTGTCCATGGCGAAAAAAGATTGATCTTGCCAACCATTTTCTATAATTATGTTGCTCAGCGCATCGGATATTTCTTCGGAAGAGACACAGTAGATAAATTTGCCACCGTTCTGTTTAAAATGAATGGTAAACTTTTCATCAACAGGAATATTCAAATCTGGCATGTGCTGGCCGCGAGTCTCCGCGGTTTCTTTCGAAACCTTTTTTTACCACCACCAAATAAAATGTCTAAAAAGCCCATTTATGATTATGAAGTATTCCTTTTCCTATACTTGCTAAATTTTACAACGGTTCATCCGATGAATTTATTTTCTCAGATTTTTTCTTCTTTTCCGAGTCTTTAGCAGCTAATGTCTCCGTTTTTCTTTCTTCCTCTTCTAAAAGATCCTTTTTGAAAGCTCTTTTGCCAAAGATTTTTTCTAAATCTTCCTTAAAGATAACCTCTTTCTCCAATAATCTTTCAGCAAGCGTAGTAAGTTTATCCTTATTATCCGTTAATACTTTTATAGCACGTTGATATTGTTCCTCAATTATTTTGGAAATCTCTTGATCTATCGTCTTTGCAGTTTCCTCGCTGTAAGGTTTTGAAAATCCGTAAGAATCTTGTCCAGAGGAATCATAGTATGTTAAATTTCCAATTTTGTCATTAAGACCATAAATGGTTACCATGGCCCTGGCTTGTTTTGTTACCTTTTCCAAGTCACTCAAAGCTCCAGTTGATATTTTGTTGAATATTACTTTTTCTGCAGCCCTTCCACCCATAGTGGCACACATTTCATCCAACATTTGTTCCGGGCGAACAATTAAACGTTCTTCCGGTAAGTACCAAGCGGCGCCAAGGGACTGGCCTCTGGGCACTATAGTTACCTTTACCAAGGGAGCGGCATGCTCCAGCATCCAACTTGTAGTTGCGTGCCCGGCCTCATGGTAAGCGATTGTTTCTTTCTCTCCTGGAGTAATTATTTTATTCTTCTTTTCAAGACCGCCAACAATTCTATCCACGGCATCTAAAAAGTCTTGCTTATTTACGGATTTCTGCTCTTTTCTTGCCGCAATCAATGCAGCTTCATTACAAACATTGGCTATATCCGCACCGGAGAATCCTGGTGTTTGCCTTGCTAAAAAGTCCAAATCCAAGGTTTCTGCAGTCTTGATCGGTCTTAAATGTACTTCAAAAATTTCCTTTCTTTCCCTAATATCCGGAAGATCAACATAAATCTGCCTGTCAAATCTACCGGCACGCATCAAAGCTTTATCTAGTACATCCGCCCTGTTCGTAGCGGCCAACACGATAACATTCGTATTGGTCCCAAAACCATCCATTTCGGTCAACAATTGGTTCAGCGTATTTTCGCGTTCATCGTTAGAACCTGTAAAATTATTCTTTCCCCTGGCCCTACCAATAGCATCTATTTCGTCAATAAAAATAATAGCAGGTGATTTATCCTTTGCCTGTTTGAACAAGTCCCTCACACGGGACGCACCAACACCCACGAACATCTCAACAAAATCGGAACCGGAAAGTGAGAAAAAGGGTACTTTAGCTTCTCCTGCAACAGCTTTTGCCAATAAAGTTTTACCGGTTCCCGGAGGTCCTACTAACAACGCTCCTTTTGGTATTTTGCCACCTAAGGAGGTATACTTATCTGGATTCCTCAAAAACTCAACAATTTCTTCTACTTCTTCCTTTGCACCTTCAAGACCTGCAACATCTTTGAATGAGGTTCTTGTATCGGTTTTTTCGTCAAAAAGCTTTGCCTTTGATTTACCGATATTGAAGATTTGGCCTCCTCCGCCACCAGCTCCGCCACCGGACATTCTGCGCATAAGGTAAATCCAAATTCCAATGATAAGTACAAATGGTAATAAGGATAAAAGAAAGTCCAAAATAGCCGTGGATTCTTTTCCGAATTCCACGATGGTATCTAAATTGTTTTCCTTTTTGATTTCAGTTATCTCATTTTGAAAAATTTGGAGGTCGCCGTAATCCAAGGTATACTGTGGCACACTACCCGTAGTAGGAAGAAAAGACTTATCATTGACGTCCCTGTGAACATCCTTAGCAAGTGCCTCATCCGTTAGGAATACCTTAGCCTGGTTGGTATTGGTGATAATCATAATTTTTTTGATATCACCATTCCTTAAATATTCCTGTAATTCGGAAGTAGTCGTTTTTTCCGTACTCGCAAGATTATCACTATTGAACACCTGAAAACCAATCAGCAGCACTGCAACTAATCCATAGATCCACCACGAACTGAATTTTGGTTTTTAGGAGTTGTACTATTATCTTTCGCCATTTTATTTTTTATTGATTAATGCTACTTTCAATGGTCGTGAACTTTGCGTCACCCCAAAGACCTTCAATATCATAGAAATCCCTAATCTGCTTTTGAAACACATGCACTACTACATTAACATAGTCCATAAGCACCCATTCGGCATTGTCTTCGCCTTCAATGTGCCACGGTTTGTCTTTAATTGATTTGCTGACTATTTTTTGGATAGAACCGACTATTGCATTAACATGCGTGTTAGAAGTACCATTGCAAATGATAAAGTAATCGCAAACTGTATTTTCAATTTCCCTGAGGTCAAGTAAATTTATATTAAGTCCCTTGACATCTTCTATTCCCTGTAAAATTAATGCAATTAACTCATCTGCACTAGCTTTGCCTTTCTGCATTCAAAAATTTTAATTTCTACAAAGTTATTATTTTTTTGTTCTTTTAGGTCTAGTATTTAACAATAGATTAAAGATTGCCAAGCATTAGCCCTATGCAAATAATCAAACTTAGTGCCACGGAGTCCACAAACACCTTTTTGCAGCGATTGATGCGAAAAGAAAATTTACAAGATTTCACTGTGGTCGTTACCGAAAATCAAACTAGGGGGAGAGGTCAAAGAGACGCATTATGGGAGTCCGAGAAGGGTAATAACCTTACTTTTAGTGTTTTAAAAAAACATTTGGAGTTAAAAACGCAGCACCAATTTTTAATAAGTATTTGTGTTTCACTGGCCGTTTATTCCCTCCTCATCGAACTTAATTTACCACGCGTTAAAATTAAGTGGCCTAACGACATTCTGTCAGGTACGTTAAAAGTTTGTGGAATTCTGATAGAAAATGTGCTAAACGGGCAGGAAGTGAAGTCATCTGTCATAGGGATTGGGCTAAATGTGAACCAAACTGTTTTTCCGGAACGGCTTAGGGCAACTTCGATAAAAAAGGAATTAAAGCAGGAACTGCATTTAGAAACTTTACTACAGAAATTGATCGGAAAACTTCAATTTTTTTATCCCAAGTAAAAGTTGCAAACGAACTTCAGCTCATCTCGAAGTATGAGGAGCTCCTGTTCCGAAAAGACATGGCGTCCACTTTTCAAAAACCAGACGGTTCTATCTTTAGCGGAATTATCTCAGGTGTTACTCCTAATGGCAAATTGAATGTGAAATTAGAAGATGACACAAGTGTAAAGTTTGGCCTAAAAGAAGTCAAACTACTATTTTAGATTTTACCTAGATTATCGGATAATGTATTGATAAAATTGGTTATCGGATTTTTTATCATCATAGCCATCATAGCGTTAAACTCACCTGCGAAACTAAGCACCACTTCGCTAGAGGTACTTCCTGAAGGAGATATTGCCGCGGTTAATGTGAATGGAAGTTTTTCACTTGCTGCGCCGAGTATCAACATACTATGGGGAATCTGATCCTTTTTTTCCAAAACGATTTCTGGCATTCCTTTGAGTGCGAATAAAAATCTGTTCTCGTTCAAAACTTCGAACTTATCTATATTTTCAGGCATCAATTTTTCAAAATTGGCGAGATCACTTAGAAAATTAAAGGTTTCTTCGGCGCTTTTCGCAACCGATGTTTTTGGTGTTTCTATAAACATATTATTGTAACCATTTTGAAGGATTGATTCTCCATTCCATTAGAGCTTTAAGCTGTTCTTCCTTTATATATCCTGTTTCCGATGCTTGTTCAATGAGGTAGTCATAGCTACTTAGTGTATGTAGCTCAACGTTAGATTCCTCAAAATTCTTTTGTGCGGTATCAAACTCATAGGTGAATATCGCTAGCATACCTTTAACATTGGCATCGGCCTTTTTAAGTGCGTTTACGGCATTAAGACTACTTTTACCAGTACTTATTAAATCTTCTATGACTACCACGTTTTGATTGGCTTCCAGCCGACCTTCAATCTGATTTTGCCTTCCGTGTGACTTGGGCTCCGGTCTTACATAAATAAACGGCAAGCCCATGGTGTCCGCCACTAAGGCCCCAATTCCTATCGCACCTGTAGCGACCCCTGCAATGACATCTGGTTTGCCATAAAGCGATTCTACCTGTTTGGCCATTTCCTCTCTAATATAGTTGCGAATTACGGGATAAGAAAGTAAGATTCTGTTGTCACAATATATGGGGGATTTCCATCCCGACGCCCATGTAAACGGATTTTCGGGTTTCAATTTTATTGCATTAATTTGCAACAGAAGTTCTGCTGTTTTTTTAGCGGTGTTCTTGTCTAAAACCATGACGCAAATGTATAAAGTTTTTGTTAATGAGTTGCCCTTGATTTTAACAAATAAACTATCGGAAACAGCTAACGGCGAGTATTTCTTACTCAATCAGTCCTCTATAAACAATGCCATTAAGGCATTAAAGAAAAAGAAATTGACCGAGGCCTACATTTACCATCCCAACCACGAGGAAATTCTAAAGAAATTTACCAAAGAAATACCGTTGATCGTAGCGGCTGGTGGCGTTGTAACGAATGACCAGGGTAAGGTATTGTTTATATACAGGAATGATAAATGGGACCTACCCAAAGGAAAACTGGATAAGGGCGAGTCCATTGAAGATTGTGCCATACGTGAAGTAATGGAAGAAACTGGCGTGACCGGGTTACGCATAGAAAACTTCTTGAGAACCACTTACCATGTTTTTAATAATGGGGGAACCCCAACGTTAAAGCAGGTCCACTGGTATGCCATGAAAACAGAATATGATGGCAAATTGAAGCCAGAAAAAAAAGAAGGGATTGTAAAGGTTAAATGGAAAGGGCCTAAAAAGATTCAAAAGGCGCTTCAGAATTCTTATGTGAACATTAAAATTTTATTTGAAGGAGATTAGTCCGCAGTTGCTTCATTCCCTTTTGGAATTCTATAAACGGGATATTGCAAATGTGCCTTTTCGTAATAGGGCGACTTTTCAAAAATCCATTGTAACTGGGCATACCAATTTTGAGAAAATTTTTCGTCGACCTCTTTTTTTGATTGAAACTCCTGAGCCAGAATGGTATCATTCTCTAAAATCCTAAGTGCACTATCTTCAAAGACATAAGGAGAGAAACCTTCCTTTTGCTGCAATATAGTATCGAAAAAATTCCAATTGAAGAATGAATCTACCATCGCAGGTTCAAGTGTCTCAAGAATATACCTAATCCCTGGTTGGTCAGTATTAATGACGATATCACCTTCCGTAAAGAGGATTTCTTCCATTGAGGCGCTTACTTCAGTATTGTAATGCAAATAATGACCTTCATACGGATTTTGAACCGTTTCATAATCTTTAATCCTGTAGACCTCGACGGTCATAATAGTATCGGATTGAATCGTTTCGTATTTGATTTGATTGGCTTTTAGCAAATCTATTATGGCTTTCCATTGTTTTTGAATGATATAGGCCTGTGGAATCTTAATCGAATCCGTGGGAATAAAATAATTCAAGTATTCAACTTCCTTTTCAAAAGCTATTTCCCTGTTGTATTTTAATCTGGGAAAACCGGTTATGTCACTTGTAATAGTATCTACTTGGTAGCCTTTGAAATTAAGAACTGAACTTTTGGTTGTATCAACTTTCCAATCAGTAGGATAATATTCCCAGGTCAAGTGGCAGTCAAGAGCGTTTTTTCGTAGCGATTTTATTTTCTCCCCATCATTCTCGGCAATTGAAATCATCTTCTGCATTAGACTGTACGTTCCATCTACTCTCTTCTTATACGGTTTTAGCATATGTGTTTCGACCATCATTCCCAGGGTGTTCCACAAGGTGGTGTAACCGGTTGAGTATCTGGGATAATCCATAAACTGCTCAAAACCTTTTTCAGGCGGACTGTTAAATACATTTACGTAAGGGGTTATGTCCCATTGGTCTGCAGCCAGGGAATCTTGAAGTGCTGGCATCAGTTCTTTATGAAGATATGCTCCTAGCTGACCACCTAATTTATCATGTTGCGTAAATAAATGGGTTAGCGCATACTGGTAGTCGGCACCGTTGCTCACATGGTTATCTATAAAAATATCAGGTTTTATTAAATGATAGATTTTTGTAAAGGTTTGAGCATTCTTTGTGTCGTTTTTTATAAAATCCCTATTGAGGTCATAATTTTTAGCATTTCCCCTAAAACCGTAGGCATCAGGGCCGTTTTGATTGGCGCGAGTCGTAGAGTTTCTGTTTAATGCTCCGCCTACATTATAAACGGGTATGGTTACGATGACCGTATTTTGCGGAGATGGTATTTTTTCACTTGCCAAATCCCTAAATAGCAACATGGTAGCATCAATTCCATCACTCTCTCCTGGATGAATTCCATTGTTTACAAGTATTATAGTCTTGTCCTCGCCAATCTTTTGGAAATTAAAATCCCCTTCTTTACTGTAAGTAACTATGTGTAAAGGTTTGCCGCTATCCGTTTCTCCTATAGTCTGGATATTTACTTCTGGGAACTCCTTTGCAAGCGATATATAGAAATCAATTACCTCTTCGTAAGTAGCGGTATTGGTACCTTCTGAAGTTTCAAATGGTGTAGGAAAATTAATTTGAGCATCCTCAATTTTTTCTTCACACGAAAGCAACAAAAGAAAAGCGAGTATAAATGCTAGTCTCATTACAATAACACTTAATTTTTAGGAAAAAACCTAAGTTCTAAAGTGCAAAAGTAATCAAAAGCTATAGTCCGTAACTAGGCAACTTTTGTTATTTCGGCTATCCTTTCTTTTTGGATAGGTTTGTTGTTGAACGTGATGAGGTGATGTGTTTTGTCCCTGTAAATCTCCCAGTTTTGTGTATCTGCGGGGTCTATGGACGAGGTAACAATATTAATTCTTATTTTTTCTGTAATGGGCAGTGCGATAAACTCTTCTAAAAACTGCCATCCATCCATTATGGGCATATTGATGTCCAAGAAAATGACTTCCGGTAGCGATTGATCATCTTTAATTTTCGATAGGATGAACTCTAAGGCAATTTTTCCATTGGCAAAAGACTCCACCTTAGCACAATCTACAGTGGTGCTTAGCATTTTGCGAATACCGAAAACCGTTATTGGGTCATCATCGATAATTCCTATTGATTCAATTTTTTCATTAAAGTAGATATCAAATTTTGTTCCTTCTCCCACTAAGCTGTCAACGGTAATCTTACCGTTCATAGCCTCGATCTGGTTCTTAGAAATGTAAAGCCCTATACCTCTGGCGTCCTTGTTGTCATGAAAAGTCTTGTACATGCCAAAAAGTTTATTTCCATATTTTTTTAAATCAATTCCCATTCCGTTGTCCTGTATACTCAAAACGGTATAGTCACCCTTTCTTTCCGCACTTAGTATTATTTCTGGACGTCTGTCGGGATGTTTGTATTTGACGCTGTTACTGATAAAATTCATCAAAATACTTTCTAGGTACGCGGGTTCTACATTGATAAAAACATCATCTTTTACCTTATTAATGATTTTTGCATTATTGTTCAATAAAAATCCTAAAAGGCTCTTTTGTACACCGACGATTGTTTTACCTAGACAAACGAATTTTTTCTCAACGTTCAAATTCGTATTAATTGCGACTACTTCGTTGAGGTTATCCAAGGTTTCCAATAAATTGTTGGAAGCATCGGTAAGCATGTTCAGTATATTGTTTTTTTCTTCCTCATCTGTTTCATGCACTAAAAAGTTCAATAGCATAGAGAAATTTGCACTATGAGACCGCAAGTTGTGCGAAACAATGTGAGCAAAATTTAGAAGTTTTTTGTTCTGTAAGGAGGCAACATTAATAATATTCCTAAGCTCCTTCTCCTTTTCTTTTAAATTGGTAATATCCAAGCTTATGCCTACCAACCCGTTGGCCTGGCCTTCATCATCTATAAGCGGGATTTTAGAGGTAAGAAAATGGGTCTCTGTCCCATCTTTTCTTACGCTCAGCGTTTCTTTCGCTAAGATAGGCTCTAAGGTTTCCATAACTTTCAAATCCTCATTTCTAGAGATTTGTGCTATTTCTTCGGCATAGAGATCAAAATCGTTTTTGCCTAAAATATCATTTGCGTCTTCAACACCGAGATAATCACATTCGGACTTGTTCACTAATACTTTTCTGGACTCTGTATCCTTAATAAAAACATTTAAGGGAAGATTATCAATCAAGGTTTTCAGCAATTTTTCACTTTCCTTGGTTTGAATATCAGCCTCTACTTGTTCATGGATATCCTGAAAGGTTCCTATTAATCCTATAAGTTCCTTATTTTTGTGAATAGGCTTTCCCGCTGCCATCACCCACTTTTCTTTACCCGTGGCGGTTATTATCTGGAGCTTTAAATTCCAGGGTGTACCTTTGTCCGTCGCTTCAAAAATAGCCATTGATATAGAGTTTTTGCTGTGGCCCTCTTTATAAAAATCGATTGCGGTTTCAATGTTAGGCTCATAATTTGGAGGAACCTCATGTATGGCCTTGGTCATGCTACACCATGTAAGTGAATTCTTCAGAATATCAAATTCCCAATTCCCAATTTTTGCAATTTCAGATTGTTGCCTCAGGAGGGTTTCTGTTTTGTCTACACAGAGCTGATTATTTACGGCGTCTGTCATATCATTGATATGAATAATGGCGCCTACTAAGTTTTCGCTGGTGTCGTACCAAGGTGAACTGGACCATTCATACCATTTTTCATTATTCTTCTCATCCAATGAGCGTTGAAGACCCATTGGTTTTGGTTTTCCTTTAAAGCACTCTTGAAGTACAGGTTTCCATTTTAAACTGAGCGAGGAGTAAATTTTAAATAAATTTTTTCCATATACATCTATACCTTCTTTCTTGAATATATCTGTCCACTTATCAGAAACGTGAATAATTTTAAATTGCTTATCGATAACGACAACGGCGGTAGGTAGTTGTTTTATCAGATATGATGTTGAAAAAGTTTGGGAATCCTTCAGCATAATAAGGGAATTTCCTACTAATTTATGTTGAATATTCAACTAGTGTAAAAGTTTGTTGTGAACTAACCAATAGTTGTGGTTAGCACCACCAGAAACAGTTATGGGGCGATTTTAGTTGGTGTTAAAAAAGATGCTAAAGGTTGAACCTTGACCCAAAACGCTCGTTGCCGAAATTTTTCCGTTCATAGCTTCTATCTGGTTCTTAGATATATACAGGCCTATTCCCCTAGAATCCTTGTTTTTATGGAATGTATTGTAAATCCCAAAAAGTTTGTGTCCAATTTTTTTCATATCCAGTCCTAATCCATTATCCTCTATATGCAATACAGTGTAGTCTTTCTGCTTTTCTACACTCAGGATTATGATCGGGTCTTTATCAAGATGTCTATATTTTAAGGCATTTGTAAGGCAATTGGTCAAAATGCTCTCCAGATAGGCCGGTAATGCTTTTACTTTAACATCATCGGAAATTTCATTCACTATTTTACCATTATTTTCTTTAAGTAGTCCAATCAAATTTTGCTCTACGGAAAATATACAATCGTTCAATGAAAGAAGTCTTTTTTCCTCATTTACGTTCGTTTTTATGGCTACAATTTCCCTTAAGCCCTTTATTGTTCCTGAAAGGTTGTCCGATGCACTGAACAACATTCCCATTAGTTTTTTGCGTTCATTATCTCCTTTTTCTTTGTCCAAAAAGTTCAATAGGAGCGAAAAGTTCGTGGCATGGGCTTTGAGGTTATGAGATACCATGTGGGCAAAATTCAATAATTGCTCATTCTGGACTTTAGACTCGTTAAGTACTTTTTTAAGATTTTTTTCTTTCTGTAGGTCCCCGGTCAGGTTTTCGACTGTGGTCAATACTTGGGTATGATGATTATCATTTACTAAGAGTTGACCTGAGAATTTGAGGTTAAGCTTTTTACCATTCTTATGACTGAAGGTCATTTCAAAAGGTTCGTAGGATTCATTTTCCTGTAATTGTGCAGCAAAAGAGCTACTTCTCTTTTTTATCGTCTGTGTTACGAAGCTTTTAAAACTTTTACCGCTGAAAAAAGTTTTGTCATACCCCGTAAGACGCAAAAAACTCGAATTTACATTTAAAAGTTTTCCGGTTCTAAAATCGGTAAGGATGAGTCCAAAAGGGACTTTTTCGAAAAATGGGTTTTCCGTAGCGCTAACCCTTTTTACGTTTAACGTGTGATTAAAGGTATGCGTAATGTCCTGTACTGTTCCAATAACCCTTAAACAAACACCATCCTTATATTTGGGACGTCCAATGGAGTTTACCCAAATCGTCTTTCCGTCGCCACGCACCAATTGTAAATTTTCATTCCAAGGTTTGCCCGTGGTAATTGCCTGTTCAACGGCATTTTTTATCGTGTTTCTGGATTTTCCTTCTTTGTAATGTTTTAGGGCTTCATCCAAGGATGGTTTTAAATCCTTCTGTACAGCATAAATGCTGTTCACGGCCGGAGTCCAAACTAATTTTTTGTCTGCAATTGTATATTCCCAGCTTCCAATTTTAGCAATTTTACTTTTTTCGCTTAATAGGATTTTGGTGCGTTTAAGCTCCAGTTCCAATTCCTTTGTTTTCGAAATGGTATCAGCTTTTAGAATAACGCCAATAATATTTCCATAACCATCTTTCCAAGGATTTAAATTCCAGAGTAGGTTACTATCGGGGTCTCTAGTTTCCGCGTAGTGGTCTATAATCTTTATGTCCTTTAGTCCATCAAGACAATATTGCAATCTACTATCCCAGTCCTTAGAAAATCTAGGGAAAAGCTCGAATAAATTGGTTCCAGATAAATCCTGTTCCCCAAACTTGAATTTTTTTAGCCAATTGGGGGAGGCGCTAACGAAATTGTAGTCGGTATCTATTAAAGCGATTGCCGTAGGTATTTGTTGAATCCAATCAGATGAGAATGACAATTCGGAACTGGTTTTGATCATAACAGGAAGAAATTTCCTACTAATCTAAAAGAATATTCAAGTTATACTATCAGAATTGTTGTAAATTATTAAAAAACTGTTGTTGATAAGTCTAAAGGTGTGGTCTAAGACTAATTTTCTATGGTATTCTGACGGAATCTGGGACTAAACCAGTGTAATCACCTCCATTTCTAATAACATCCCGTACTATTGAAGAACTTATATAGGATTTTCCTGAAGAGGTAAGTAAAAAAACAGTTTCAATTTCGGAAAGCTTACGGTTGGTATGAGCGATTGCTTTTTCAAATTCAAAATCAGCCGGATTGCGTAATCCCCTAAGAATAAAATTTGCCTCTATTTGTCTACAAAAATCAACTGTTAGGCCCTTATAGGTAAGCACTTTTATTTTTGTCTCGTTCTTATAAGCTTCCTTAATGAATTTTGTACGTTCCTCTAAACTGAACATGTATTTCTTCTCCGAGTTCTCTCCTATGGCGATAATCAATTCATCGAACAAGGTTATACCCCTAAGTATAATATCATGGTGACCTAACGTTAGAGGGTCAAAAGAACCTGGAAAAATTGCACGTCTCATATTCAGATGAATGGAATTAAAGATAGTTAAATTAGGATAAAGCTTCTTCAATTGCGCTTTCGAACAATTGGGATAAATCTATTCCTGCTTCTTTTGCTTGTTGGGGAAGGATACTTTCCTTAGTGAGTCCCGGGGTAGTATTCACTTCCAAAAGAAAAGGATCCTCTCCAATGAATATAAATTCGCTTCTAGAAAAACCGTTCATCTTTAAAACGTCATAGATGGTCCTGGCGATACGGGTCACGTTCTGTTCCTGCTCATTGCTGATTCTGGCGGGTGTTATTTCCTGGGACTTTCCCTCATACTTTGCCTCGTAATCAAAAAAGTCATTTTCAGTCACTATCTCCGTTATGGGTAGTACGGTTGTTTCCCCTTTATATTTAATCACTCCTACTGATACTTCGGTCCCTTCCAAAAATCCTTCGATGATAATTTCATCGTCCTCCATATAAGCTAGGGATATGGCGTTTTTTAGCTCCTCGGCTTTATAGACCTTGGTAATACCATAACTGCTACCGGATTTATTTGCTTTAACGAAACAGGGCAATTTAACCTTATCTATTATTTGTTTTTCATCAATTTTATCGCCCTTGTTCAAATAATAAGAAGGGGCGGATTTGATGCCATAGGCCTTGAGTACACTTAATAAGTCTCTTTTGTTAAAGGTCAACGCAGCTTGATAAAAACCACATGAGGTTTGTGGAATTCCCAACAACTTAAAGTAGGCTTGCATTAGACCGTCTTCTCCTGGAGTTCCGTGAATGGCATTGAACACACAATCGAATTTGACCATTTGATTATTAAGTTTCAACGAGAAATCGTGTCGGTTAACTGGAAACTCTTTTTCATTAGAATCAACGTAAATCCATCTATCCTTAAAAATGTGAATTCTATAGGCATCATACTTTTCCTTGTCCAAATAATCGTAAACTACGTTTCCACTTTTGAGTGATATTTTATACTCACTGGAAAAGCCTCCCATAATAATCGCTACTTTTTTTCTCATTTTGGGCCGGTGTTATTGCTTACACAAAGATGTGTTATTCCGCTTAAACAAAAAAGACAAATAAAAACGTTTGATACCAATCAACATAAATATCTATACATAACATTTAAATAAGTGACTAAGAAGGTACAATGGCATTTATTATATTTGCGGTGTTAATGACCTTAAATGAAGAATTTTTTAAATTTTTTGAGAAGTAAGACATTTTTAATCCAAATAGGTCTTGCTCTAATAGTTACCATATTGCTGGTCTTTGGCGTTTTGCAATGGCTAAAGAGTACCACCAATCATGGCGAATTTGTTGAGGTCCCGGATTTTTCTAAATTATCTGTGATGGAAATGCGCAAATCTGTAGAGGAAGCGGGGTTGCGCTACGAGGTTTTGGACTCCGCCAACTACAATCCGGAATACCCTAGATTTTCAATTATTACACAAGACCCCCCGGCAGGTACAAAGGTAAAAGCAAATAGAAAAATTTATTTTGCCGTAAATCCTTCAGGATACAAGAAGGTAACTGTCCCAAACATCATACAGGTTACTAAAAGAAATGCGTCTTCTATGTTGAGGGCGGTAGGACTAGATGTGCAACGCGTTACCTATATTGACCAGCTTGGCAAGGATATGGTCTATTACATTAAGCACAAAGGAAAGGACGTGAAGCCAGGGGACAAGCTTCCTAAAACTTCTAAAATAGAGCTGATATGTGGAAACGGCAGTATTCCCGATAGTGCTATTATTAGAGCAGATTCAGAATAGTTTATGGAATCCATAGAAAATCCTGAACAAGAGGATAGCGAGCTTTTTGAGCACCATCGGATCGTAGCCTCTAAAGGTCAGGAGCCTTTGAGAGTGGACAAATTCTTAATGAATTTTATTGAGAATGCGACGCGTAACAAAATTCAACAGGCAGCAAAAGACGGCCATGTTTGGGTAAACGATTCCATTGTCAAATCCAATTATAAGGTAAAGGCAGGGGATGAGGTGAAAGTTCTTTTTGAGCACCCGCCCCATGAGTTCTTACTGGTGCCCGAAGATATTCCCTTAGATATTGTATACGAAGACGATGTGCTTTTGGTCGTGAACAAACCTGCGGGTATGGTCGTACACCCGGGACACGGAAATTATTCGGGAACGCTCATAAATGCATTAATCTATCATATTGATAACTTGCCCGCCAATAGCAACGAACGGCCGGGATTGGTACATCGTATAGACAAAGACACCTCTGGACTCTTGGTCATAGCTAAAACGGAGGCAGCCATGACGTATTTGGCAAAGCAGTTTTTTGACAAGACTTCAGAACGGGAATACATTGCCTTGGTTTGGGGAAATATGGAAGAGGACGAGGGTACCATTATCGGGAATGTGGGCAGAAATCCAAAAAACAGGCTACAGATGCATGTTTTTCCTGATGGTGACGAGGGGAAGGAAGCGGTAACCCATTTCAAGGTCTTGGAACGTTTGGGGTATGTTACTTTGGTTTCCTGTAAATTGGAGACGGGAAGAACTCATCAAATTAGGGTACATATGAAATATATTGGTCATACGCTTTTTAACGATGAGCGTTATGGCGGTGAAAAAATTCTTAAGGGCACTACATTTACAAAGTATAGGCAGTTTGTGGAAAATACGTTTAAACTGCTCCCTCGGCAGGCGCTACATGCCAAAACATTGGGTTTTGTGCACCCTGTGAGCGGAAAACAAATGCGTTTCGATTCTGAACTCCCTGAGGATATGCGAGCTTGCATTGATAAATGGAGGAACTATACCAAAAACAGCTTGGGGTAATAGTTATCATCAATGCGCCTATCAAAACTCTTTTTGGGGAAGAATAGGTTCTATGTTAAATCCTGATTATTTTTAGAGCGAATAAAAGGAACGCTATGAAATGAGCCATACCAACTCTTGATATTAACCAAGATTTTCAATGGCGAATTACATCTGGCTTTTAAAAAACATTAAAATTTAAACAGATGAAAATTGTTATTTCCCCTGCCAAATCGTTGGATTACGAATCCGAATTGCCGACCTCAAAATTTACGGAGCCCGACTTTATAAGGGAAGCTGAAAAACTGAATAAGATTTTGGCAAAGAAAAAGCCAAAAGCCTTATCCGACCTTATGTCTATTTCAGATAATCTGGCCCAACTGAACTGGGAACGTAATCAAAATTTTTCTGTTCCCTTCACTCCAGAAAATGCCCGGCCTGCGGTTTACGCGTTCAATGGTGATGTGTACCAGGGATTGGATGCCTATACTATTTCCGATTCAAAATTATCTAGGCTACAGGATATGCTCCGTATTTTATCCGGTCTTTACGGTATTCTGAAACCGTTGGATTTAATACAGCCATACCGTTTGGAGATGGGAACTTCCTTAAAAGTAGGTAGGGATAAAAATCTGTACGACTTTTGGAAAAAGAAAGTAACCAATTCCTTGAATTCTGAATTAGAGGATGATGAGTTGTTCCTTAATTTGGCCAGTAATGAATATTTTGGAGCAGTTGACACTAAAACACTAAAAGCACCGGTAATAACCCCAATTTTTAAGGATTGGAAAAATGATAAATTAAAAGTCATCAGTTTTTACGCAAAAAAGGCAAGGGGCTCCATGGTCCGCTATATTTTGGATGCGAACGCGAAAACTTTGGAAGATATCAAAGGTTTTAATTTGGACGAATACGAATATAGTAAGGAGCATACCCTCAAGGAGAACGAACCTGTTTTTATCAGATAAAATATTCCTTCCCATTTGCCGTTTGATTAGTAATGGTTTAGGCCTTAATCAATGCATATGAAAAGAATTCTCTTATTAGCTATCTTTCTTTTGGGCATCATAATATCCTGTACGGACAGGGACGATGATGTGGATAGGGTGAATATTCGTATTAAGAACAATACCAACTTATTCTTTAATGAGGTAAGGGTGGTTCAAAAAGATACTGTTTACGAAAATGTAGGAGCAGGGGAATTTTCAGATTATTTCGAATACGAGCAAGCTTTTAGAATTACAGCCTTAAGTGTCACCACGGACTCCACTTCCTTAAATTTTGTTCCCGACGAGACCCCCACAGATTCTTTGCCTATTGGGTTCTATACGTATGAACTGGGCTTGGACGATGAGGATGCGCTAACCTTTACTTTTAGAATCGATTATTAGTCTATTTACAATAGTTTCGGTGGTTAACTAAACGTTGTAGAACAGGATTGCTCGCTTACACACTTTACCTAAATTTTGCAGTTATAGATGAGTTGAAATAAAAAACTCGTATCAGTTCCTTATTTCTTTTTCCCGACTTTTATTTTCTCTTCAACCGTAGGTCTTTTTTTAATTCTCTTGGGTCTTCTGGCCCCATAGGAATTATTTGCAATTTTTCCCCTTTTCGATTTCCTATCTCCTTTTCCCATATCATTAATGCTTACTGATTATTTTAAAGTTAGTAAATTCGAGGTCAATTAACAACGTAATATTGAGTTAATACGAGAACCTTATTTTGAATATAAATGTTCCTTCATACGCACCCATATCCCCCTTTTCTTTTTAAGGAAGCTACTAAACTAATTGTAGGTACGCTTCCGCCGCCTAGGTTCACTACGGGTGATTTAAAGGAAGGTGACGTAAATTTTTGTTATGGAAGCAGGGATGGCCAACTATGGCCCATATTAAATATTATTTTTGACTTAAAGCTGTCCTTCGAAACTTCCGAAAGAGCCATTGAAGAGCGCAAAAAATTTTTAAGAAAACGCCAAATAGGTATTTGTGATATCGTAGCGAGTGCCAAAAGGGAAAAGATTGATGCCTCAGATTTAGGAATGCAGCAAATTCAATTACGCAATCTACTCCAATATTTGAAACAGTACCCAAACATCAAGACCCTTTTGTTTACAGGTGGTAATAGTAAAAATGGCCCGGAATATTTTTTTAGAAAACATCTTAAGGAATATGGACTTAGTCTGAAAACTGTATCAGACGAAGTGCCAAGAATAAACGAGTTTACGCATCCAAGCACGGGGAAATTGGTAAGGACGGTTTCCTTAACGGCACCGTCCGGTGCGGCCAACAGGGCGGTAGGTAGTAACCCACTTTATAAAAAACTGAAGGGCCAAAATCCAAATTTTACTACACTAGATTTTAGGGTGATGCAATACAGTTCTTTTTTTTAAATTATCTCTGCTCCGAATGAACTATGTTACCTGGTAATTTTTACCCGCTTATCAATTTCTATCGCTCTTTTATAGAACTTTTCAAATTCCTTCGGACTGTATTTGGCTCGCATGGCACACAGAACGTCGTACAGGCCTAAGCTGCACCAATCCCAAAGCATAGTCTCAAAGTTATATTTTATCATTTGCCTCCCGACCTCGAGGCGGATTTCTTCCGTTTCTAAAGCATCAATCCCAACTTCTAGTAAACGTTCACTTACCAGTTTTTCATTTTCAGGAGTAAATTCTGTATCCAGATATGGCTCTAAAATCCAGTCCCAGTTAAAACTATGTTTTATGAGTTGAATCTTGTGTTCTTTAGCAAACGCTAATATTTCTCCTTTTTGAACTGAGGTAACAAATACAATGTCATTTTGAATATAAATCCTACAAATTCCAAAATCTGTACTTATATATTGAATGTCTTTTGCTAAGATTTTTATTTCCGGATATGCTACGGAGGGTTGAAAAGGATAATCAGTAATAAAAATTTCGTTATTCTTTATTTCCGATTTCCCAAAACCACATAAGAGGTCTTTTATTTCGCGGTCAGACAAATTAAAAAGTGTTCTACTTGTATTGGTCTTAAAAAAGTTCTTGAAGAAATTCATGGTATTTAGCAAGTGAAGATAGAAATAAGCACTAATTAAGCTTAAGTATTTTATAAGTAAAGTTAGAGGTCTATACAAACTTAATGTGCGGAAGGTGTAACAAACGTAAGTAACTCTTTAGGATACTTAGAGGAATTGGGTTGAACTAAAAAGAGCCCGATCAATAAAGACCGGACTCTTTTACGAGAACACTATATGAAAATGAAAAAAATTATTTATGTTATTATAAATTAAAACTAAGGACCTTATTAATGATTTTTAAATTTTTGTTGTCAAACCTGTTGTTTTTGTGGTGTCCCAAATGTATTTTGTTATTTAAGGGTAATCATGCTACTGATTCTGGTAGAATAGCGATATTTATGCATTATAATTCCTATTAAGGGATTGGGTCTGAATTTAAAAAATATATTAACCGAATTGATTTATGCAGCAGTCAGAACGCCTAGAAGAGTTTAAAAAATCCGTACAGAACAAGTTCAATGTGTACAACAGTTTGTTCTTGAATTTACCTTATAGAAATATAGAAAATGTGGGGATGTTGATTCCACTTTTATTGGATCAGTCCCAAAAAGGTCTGGCAACCGGACTCAACCCCAAGGAAATCCTTGAGACATTCTTTGATAAATTTGCCGAGATTGAAGAAGAAAAGGACCGTATAGATTTTATGTTCCGCATTATCCAATACGTAGAACGGCAGGTTGTACTTTATGATAGTGTAGAGGACGCAGCCTTTCCTAAAATTCACCGCCATACCAGTTCCCTTTCTCTCAAAGACTATTTTCAGTTGGTAGCCAAGAATGATTCTTGGGACGATATAAAGGACAAATTAGCGTCCTTTAGTGCACGTATTGTACTTACTGCGCATCCAACTCAATTCTACACCCCGGCGGTACTGGATATTATATCCAATTTAAGAACCTTGATACTTGAAGACCGGATAGATGAAATCGATGTTGCCTTGCAACAATTGGGTTTAACGTCCCTAATCAATGCAAAAAAACCTACACCTCTGGACGAGGCCAAAAACATCATTTATACACTGAGACATGTTTATTACGATGCCATAGGTGATTTGTACGCACACATAAAAAGTAGCATAAACAATCATAATTTTGAGAACCATAATATCGTGAAACTAGGTTTTTGGCCAGGCGGTGACAGGGACGGTAATCCTTTTGTGACTTCGGAAATTACCCGCGATGTTATGAACGAGTTAAGGGTCACCCTAATGAAATGTTATTATAATGATTTAAAGCGTCTGCAACATAAACTTACATTTAAAGAAGTTCAGGAACCATTGAATAAATTACGGAACAACCTTTATAAAGCGATGTTCGATACTTCCAAGGACGTTGGATATAAGGATATCATCGATCCTCTAACAAAGATTCGGGAAGCACTAGTTGAAAAATACAACAACCTGTACATTAAGGACCTGGATTTGTTTATAGATAAGGTTAAAATCTTTAAGACCCATTTTGCCACTATTGATATTAGGCAGGACCATAGTATTCATACAAAGGTTATGAATGAAGTCTTACGCAAAAAGGGGTTCATTAAGGAGGACTACAAGGAGCTATCAGAAGATGGTTTGATTTCTATCTTTTTGAACGAAAACTTTACGCTTTCGCCAGATGATTTTGAAGAGGAAATTGTTAAGGACACTATAAGGAACATTTCCCAGCTACAGACTATACAGGACAAAAACGGGGAGGAAGGTTGCAACAGATACATTATCAGTAATTCGGAGGATATATATTCGGTCCTTTTCGTATTGGCACTATTTAGATGGTGCGGATGGGGCAATAATAAAATAACCTTTGATATTGTTCCCCTGTTCGAGACCATGATTGGAATGGAAAATGCGGAGGTCACCATGGAAAAGCTTTTTAGTCTGGAACCTTATCGCAAGCACCTTAACAATCGAGGAGAAAAGCATACGATAATGCTTGGTTTTTCCGATGGCACCAAGGATGGTGGTTACTTAAAGGCCAATTGGTCTATTTTAAAGACCAAAGAAACCCTTTCTGCGGTTTGTGAGGCAAATGGGATAGCAGCAATTTTCTTTGACGGTAGGGGAGGGCCACCTGCACGAGGCGGTGGCAAAACACATCGTTTTTATGCGGCACAGACGAATCGGGTGGCCAATAACGAGATTCAGTTAACTATCCAAGGGCAGACCATCACAAGTACCTATGGCACCAAGGAACAGTTTATTTATAATAGTGAACAATTGCTTACCGCCGGTCTTTCCAATACAATATTAGGTAAGGAGATTACCATCTCGGATGATTCCAGAAAATTGATCGAGGAATTATCAGAAGATAGTTTTGCTAAGTACGATGCCTTAAAACATCACGACAAGTTTATGCCCTATTTGGAGAACATGAGTACGTTGAAGTACTACACTAAGGCCAATATCGGTAGTAGACCGGGCAAACGTGGGAATAAGGCAAAACTAGAATTATCCGATTTACGAGCCATATCCTTTGTGGGCTCGTGGAGTCAATTAAAACAGAACGTTCCTGGATACTTTGGTATAGGAACCGCTCTTAAAAATCTTGAAGATAAGGGTAGATTTGAAGAGGCCAAACAATTATACGACAATGTACCGTTCTTCCAAGCATTAATGATGAACAGTATGATGAGTCTTTCCAAATGTTATTTTGAATTGACCAGTTATATGAAAGAAGATAAGGAGTACGGGGCCTTCTGGGAAATATTGCATGAAGAGTATCAGCTTTCAAAGGACATGTTATTGAAGCTTTCCGGAATGGAAATATTAATGGAAAAAGAAGCAATATCCCGTGAATCGATTAAAATTAGGGAACATATCGTATTGCCGTTATTGGTTATTCAACAATATGCCCTACAACAGATTAGCGGCGGTACAAAGTTCAACGAAGAATACGAGAAAATAGTAACCCGTTCGCTTTACGGCAATATTAATGCAAGTAGGAATTCTGCTTAAAATTCTTTATAGGATAGCATGTAAAGGTAAACCATGTCTGGCCATAAGATTTTGATGCTGAAAGTTTAACGCTTAATATCGTGCTGTTAATGTAGTAAGATTTCCAAACGGAAATTATACTCTTGTAAGATCTATTCAGGTTCTATACCGTTTAGTCATTTTGTATATTTGGAATAATTATTGTTGAAAAATCTCAAAACGAACTATCATGCGGATATTCCTATTATTGTTGTTTTTGAAAGGTTTTATTGTATTCTCACAAGGGGCTTCTAACGAAAGGATTGAAATAAAAGGTTTAGTCATGACCGCAAATGGAAATCCAATTAAAGGCGCCATACTCTATGTAGATTCGGTGAAAACATTTGTGAGGACAAATAGAAAGGGTTTTTACAAGACAAAGATATATAAGGATACAGAATCCATTATGGTATATGCACCAGCGCATGGATTGTATTCGAAAGACTTTAATGGGACAGGGGAGTTGAATTTCCAATTTTTGAATAGTATTGACCATTTAACCGAAAATGACTTAGAAGAACTAGGGTATATTACGGAAGCACCTAGAAAAGGTACTATCGACCCATCAAAATTTAAGGAATTACCGACTATTTACCAGTTGATCCGTGAAATGTTTACTGGGGTAGAAGTAAACGGAAGCAGAATTGTAGTCAGAGGCGTATCATCTTTTGGGGATAACACTCCGCTATTCATTGTAGATGATAACTATGTTACTGATATTTCATTTGTTCTTCCTGCAGAAGTAAAATCGATACAACTGCTAAAAGGTTCAGATGCAACCATGTATGGATCCAGAGGCACAAACGGAGTTTTTATCATTCACCTCAGGAAATAATCTAATTTAATTTAGTGGAAAGTAGCGCATAGAATACTTCAATACCGTATGCTATTTGTCTAATTTTCAAATTTTCGTTCGGACTATGTTGGTTATTGTCCGGGTTTACCATGGGGACTATAAAAGCCGGAATCTTTAATTCATTAATGAAGGGAGCTATAGGAACTGTTCCGCCCATAATCCTTATTTGGACTACCTCCTCCTTCATTTTATCTTCAAGTGTACTGACTAAAAAATTTCCGTAGGGATTATTGAGATCGGTTCGGAATGCATCCGTCACAGGTCCTTCCATTACGGTTATTATTTTGTCATGTTCCATACGCTGTTCTTGGGTTGGTACGATACCCGTAATAAAGTAACCTTCATTTTCAATATGTTTTTTTATCAAGGATTTTAGTCTTGACCCATCGGATTCCGGAACTAGCCTCAAATCCAGTTCGGCTGTGGCCGTGGCCGGAACAATGGTTCTTGCCTGTTCGCCTATCCAACCGGAACCCATTCCCCTTATATTCAACGAAGGATATTGCAATGCTTCTTGATAGTAAGAGCCAACTTTTTCTGCTGTTTTAAATTGAAGATTTTTAGCGATAGTTTTTTCATCATCCGGAACGCTTCGTAGTACAGCTGAAGTGGCATCGTCTAAAATAATGCCGTCGTAGTATCCTGGAATCAAAACTCGGCCTTCTTTATCTTTCATAGTAGCTAACATATGGGCTAATTGAAATCCGGGATTTGGCGCGTAGTTCCCATAATGTCCGCTATGTTGAGGTTTAACTGGGCCATAGGTCGTTAGCGATAACGTTGTAATGCCGCGACAACCATAGATAACCGTTGGCTTACCAGAAACATGAACAGGACCATCGTTAATTACTAAAAAATCGGATTTTAAGAGCTCCAGATATTTTTTTACAGCATTCGGTAATGGCGCGCTACTTTTTTCTTCCTCACTGTCCAAGATGACTTTTATATTAAAGGGAATATCAATATTATCCTTTTTTAGAAGGTCCATTGCATTTAAGAACATGATTATAGGACCCTTATCGTCTGATGTTGAGCGCCCAAAAAGACGCCACTCATAATTTATGTCGTCGTCCAAATCGTCAAAAGACTCATTTTTCCATTCGCCACCGGCATTAGATTTTAAAACGGTTTCGTAGGGGTCGGGCTGGTCCCATTTGGAAGCGTCTACCGATTGGCCGTCCAAATGCATATAGAACAATATCGTCGGTTTGCTATCGTCCATGGGTAATGCGGCAAAGAATAATGGTAGATTTTCTGTTTCTAAAATGGAGGTATTAAATCCACGTTCATTGAATTTATTCCGTAACCAAATGAGGTTTGCATCTATATCGTCTGCGTTCAGGGCATCGTTCGGAATTTTTACAAAATCTATGAGTTCATCAATACTATGACGTACCTGGGATTTCATTTGGGTAGAATCTTGAGCACTTGTTATAATTGAAATTAGCAATAAAAGAAGTATGTAGATTCTTTTCATTATAGTTTTGGGATTAATTTTATTGAAATTTAAGAAATTGATACTAATAGTTTTGTTACTATAAAATAAAAAGGGGCATTATAGCCCCTTTTTTTGATTTTTATAGTTTCGATTATTTGATAATAACAGTCTTTGCGAAAATTTCGCCCTCTATCTCAAATAAGAGATAGTAATATCCAGAAGGATACCTATCCACTGCCATTTGTTCCATTTCATTATGAGAAGTTCCAAAAGTGTGAGTGTTCACCAATCTATTAGATTCATCATATAAACTGACTTTTACGTCCAAATTCATGAAATTTCCTAGTTGAATGTTTATAATATCAACTGTGGGATTTGGATAAATAACCAAGGAATCTTGATTGTTTTCATTCGGAGCATTTGGGTCAAAGACTTCGTCGTCGCAATCATCAGGGATACCATCTAAGTCTACATCAATGGAATCATCTCCATTTTCACAGATGTCGCACCCGTCCGGCACCCCGTCGCTATCGGTGTCGACGTTATCGTCGCCGCCCTCGCAGATGTCACAGCTGTCCGACACGCCGTCGCTATCGGAATCCACGGAATCGTCCCCAGCTGCACAGATGTCACAGCTGTCCGGAACGCCGTCGCTATCGGAATCCGCGGAATCGTCCCCAGCTGCACAGATGTCACAGCTGTCCGGCACGCCGTCGCTATCGGAATCCACGGAATCGTCCCCAGCTGCACAGATGTCACAGCTGTCCGGCACGCCGTCGCTATCGGAATCCACGGAATCGTCCCCAGCTGCACAGATGTCGCACCCGTCCGGCACGCCGTCGCTATCGGAATCCACGGAATCGTCCCCAGCTGCACAGATGTCACAGCTGTCCGGCACGCCGTCGCTATCGGAATCCACGGAATCGTCCCCAGCGGCGCAGATGTCGCACCCGTCCGGCACGCCGTCGCTATCGGAATCCACGGAATCGTCCCCAGTGGCACAGATGTCACAGCTGTCCGGCACGCCGTCGCTATCGGAATCCACGGAATCGTCCCCAGCGGCGCAGATGTCGCACCCGTCCGGCACGCCGTCGCTATCGGTGTCGACGGAATCGTCCCCAGCGGCGCAGATGTCGCACCCGTCCGGCACGCCGTCGCTATCGGAATCCACGGAATCGTCCCCAGCGGCGCAGATGTCGCACCCGTCCGGCACGCCGTCGCTATCGGAATCCACGGAATCGTCCCCCGCGGCACAGATGTCGCACCCGTCCGGCACACCGTCGCTATCGGAATCCACGGAATCGTCCCCCGCGGCACAGATGTCGCAGCTGTCCGGCACACCGTCGCTATCGGAATCCACGGAATCGTCCCCCGCGGCACAGATGTCGCAGCTGTCCGGCACGCCGTCGCTATCGGAATCCACGGAATCGTCCCCAGCTGCACAGATGTCACACCCGTCCGGCACGCCGTCGCTATCGGAATCCACGGAATCGTCCCCCGCGGCACAGATGTCGCACCCGTCCGGCACACCGTCATTGTCGGCGTCCACGGTATCGTCACTCCCCTCGCAGATGTCACAGCTGTTAGGGACTCCGTCGTTATCAGAATCCACGGAATCGTCCCCCGCGGCACATATGTCGCACCCGTCCGGCACTCCGTCACCGTCGGTGTCCACGGTATCGTCACTCCCCTCGCAGATGTCACAGCTGTCAGGGACTCCGTCGTTATCGGAATCCACGGAATCGTCCCCCGCGGCACATATGTCGCACCCGTCCGGAATGCCATCGTTATCGCTATCTATCGAATCGTCACTTCCCTCGCAAACATCCTCGTTATCGCACACCCCGTCGTTGTCGGAGTCGGGGCAGTTGTCGGCGCCCTCGGTTATGGTGACGAACTGGTTGGGGTTTGGTGATATTACCTCGTCGACTATACCGGATGGCCACCTTACGACGATTTTGTCTATGGTGGTCTGGGCACCCAATCCGAAGTGTTGGGTGAAGGAATTGAACACTCCGTACCCTTCTCCTGATTTTACTTCTCTTATCTGTAGTCCCCACGGCCCGTAGAGTTCCACCCTTGCACCTATGCCGTTGATGTTGCTCTGTACGCCCGTGAGCTGAACGTTGAGGAAGTTGTTCGTGTTCCCTTGGTTTATCCATAGTCTGTCCCTTACGGTTGAGGGATTGTTCAATCCTGTGGCGTAGCCTGCATATATGTCCAAAAATCCGTCATGGTCCAGGTCCCCTACGGTAAAGGACTGTATAGTGTTGGAGTTGAAGGGATTGTCGGCGAGTGCGAAGGTACCGTTCCCGTTGTTGTAGAACAGAAAGTGGTTGTCCCCGGAGACCATAAGGTCGAGGAACCCGTCGTTGTTAAAGTCCTTGAAGAAGCCCTGTACGCCATAGAGGTTCTCCGGCGCCAGTGTCGGAAGGAGTCCGCTGGACGCGGTGACCTCGGTGAAGGTGCCGTTCCCGTTGTTGCGCATCAGGTTGGGCCCGCTGCCGTGGTTGATGATGATTGCGTCCATGTCGCCGTCGTTGTCGATATCCCCGAAATCGGTGAGCCACGTCTGCTCACCGTTCTTCAGGTTTGACGATGCTGCGTCCTCGGTGAAGGTGCCGTCGCCGTTGTTGCGCATGAGCATGTTTATCCTTCTGGGGTCGGTCGGGTCTGTGACCCCTCCCCGGCACTTGGAGATGTAGAGGTCCAGGTCGCGGTCGTTGTCGTAGTCTACCCACATACTGGCGTAGTTTCCGGAGTTGTCGCTCACTGGCACTGTTTCTGTATCGAGTATGGTATCGTTGAATGAGAACGTACCGTTTTGGTTGTTGATATATGTTCTTGACTCTGCGTCGTCATGGCAGGCGAACACGTCCGCCCAACCGTCGTTGTCGATGTCGGCGAAATTACTACCTTGGATGAATATATCGGAATTGGGCAGGTTCGTTATATTATAGGAATTATTTCCATTGTTGTTGGCAATTACCTTTACATTGTCGTAATATCCTCCTGTCATAATATCGTTGAAACCGTTTTGGTCATAATCGGCAATGGCCGTACTCCATTGTTTTATAGTGCTGATCTGTCCTATGTTATGGTTGTCGAAGAGCTCTCCGGCTGTTTTTTGGTAATGTACGGTAATATTGTTGCCGTTGTTGAACCTTACGATATCGTCCCTTCCGTCCCCGTTCATGTCCGCGACGGCCATGACCAGGCCGC